>OMZU01000026.1 GCA_900315605.1 uncultured Eubacteriales bacterium
TACCGCTTACGGCGACTTTACTCACGTGATCTTTGTTCGTCTTAACAACGAGGGCAGAGAGAACAACTTCGTAAAGGGCAACGCTTGGAACAAGACAGCAGACCTCAAGCTCAGCGACCTCAACGGCGTTTACACAATCAACGGCTGGGAGCTTGAAGTAGAGTAATCAAAGCATATCACTTAACCTTTTCATAAACAAAGCCGATCCGCTTAACTGTGGGTCGGTTTTTGATTTTATACGTAAGAAACATGCAGCACCTGCCAAATCAACACCGATATGCGGCTTTGCCTTTATTTTTCGGATGTTTCGGATGCTTCGCGGATGTTTGCTGCTTTTTAATCAAACTCTTGACATTTTGACCGATGTGCGATACAATTTATAGTGTATAATTGTTTGAATTTTACATTTGCTTTATTCTTGCAGGCAAATTAATAAAGGCGGATAAAAATGTTTGATATGACTGTGATTTTTGATATAGGCGTTGTCGCGCTGAGGATACTTTTGCCGATATACGCGATCATAATTGTATATCAGTGCTACGCCGCTATGCGCCGCAGGAGACGTCCCGAAAAGCCCCTTGTAACGCTGCTCAACGCCGTAACAGGCACAAAGCTGCCGGTCATTTTTTGGGAAAATTCTATCGGACGTAGCAGAGCGAGCGATATTATTGTTGACGATCCCACCGTTTCACGCAGTCACTGCGTGCTGCTCAGGCGTGCCGAGGGCTGGTTTGTCACCGACACCGGCTCAAAGTCCGGAACCTATGTAAACGGCGAAAAGGTTGAGGGCAGAACAAGGCTTTTGATCGACGACACTCTCAAGGTGGGCGGCTCGGAGTTTATTTTCAAGCGCGGCGAAGAATACAAGGAGCCGCTGAGATCGAGCTGGTTTTTCAAAAAGGCAAGCGAAAAGCCGGCGATCCAGTCGTGGAAGCTCATGATTATGATAACGCTGTTCCACCTGTTTATGTGCGTTGAGGCTATGTTCTGGAACGACGGCACAAATGTTTTCTCGCCGCTTGTTCTGTTTGGGGCTCTTGCGTTTGTTGAATGGGGCTTCTTCTTTGTAACATATTTTGTGCTCAGGCGAGTCAATTTTGAGCTTGAGGCACTGGCGTTGTTCCTGACCGGGATCGGCGTAATGCTGCTTGTGCGGCAGGTCGAACGCTCGGCATATGTCCAGCTTGTCGCGGCAGTGATAGGAATGGTGATTTTCTGCATACTGATCCGGTTTATCGAAAATCCCGACAAGGTGAACAAGCTCAGGATACCAATGATGATCGCGGCGGTTGTTCTGCTGCTGACAAGCATACTCTTCGGAAAGATCACCAAGGGTGCGGCAAACTGGATCTATATCGGCTCTTTCTCGATCCAACCGTCAGAGCTGGTAAAGGTCATTTACATATTCATCGGCGCAAGTGCGCTTGACAAGCTGCAAACAAGGAAAAACCTTTTTGAGTTCATCATCTTTTCGATGATCTGCGTGGGCTTGCTCGCACTCATGGGCGACTTTGGAACCGCGCTCATATTCTTCGTGACATTTTTGCTCATAGCATTTATGCGCTCGGGCGACTTCAAAACGATCATCCTCGCGCTTGCGGCAGCGGCGTTTGGCGTTACCTTTGTGCTGCGATTCAAGCCGTATGTTGCCGACCGTTTCAAGGCATGGCGTCACGCCTGGCAGTATGCCCAGGACGAGGGCTATCAGCAGACGCATGTGCTGACCTTTATTGCCAGCGGCGGACTTTTCGGCGTAGGCGTGGGAAACGGCTTTTTAAAGCAGGTCGCCGCCTCCGAAAGCGACCTGGTTTTCGGCTTGGTTGCCGAAGAAATGGGCATAATCGTTGCAATAACTCTTGCGCTCGCGGTCGGACTTCTCGTGATCTACGCCCGCGCGATAACAACCAGAAGCCGCAGCACCTTTTATTCGATCTCGGCGTGCTGCGCGGCAGGACTTTTTGTAGTTCAGCTTTCGCTCAACATTTTCGGCGCGACCGACATTCTTCCGCTCACAGGCGTGACCTTTCCGTTTATAAGCTGCGGCGGCTCAAGCGTTATGGGCTGCTGGGGACTTTTGGCATTTATCAAGGCAGCCGACGAAAGAACATATTCCATGCGAAGGTAATTTATGCCGAGAAGAAAGGTTTGAATGAAGCTAAATGTCAATTGCCCGAAAATGGGTTTCATTTGGCAATAACGTTTTTGGAAAACAGTCATATTTTTATATATGATATACCCGACCTGCAAAGCTAAATATTTTTATATAAATATAACCGGGAACAAACTTATTCTTTAAATCAATTCTATCTTCACGACCTCCATTATTCATTTTGCAGTTTTTAAGTTTTCAGTATTATTTAAACAAATCTACTCCATATTTATCCAATCGGGAAACAGACGTATTTTTAAAATAAAACCTGTCTGCCCGACCGGTATTATTCATTTAACAGTTTTTCAGTTTTAAGTTTTCAGTAACTATATTTTCTCGCTGTTTTCAGATACAGGCATTTTCGGGCTACCGAGGTTTGAATTTCCGCCGAGCTATCAGCTCGGACTAAAAGAGCTCGGACTAAAAGAGGTGAGCAAGCATGAAGCGCGTGCTTAGAAGAAGCACATTGATTTTAATAATAACTCTGGCTTTTATCGGCGGAATCGGATTTCTTTCGGCAGAGCTTGTTATGAGTGCCGACGACTGGGTCGATCAGCCCTACAACGCCCACATTTCCGGCAACGGCGGACTTGCTCAGGCAGGCACGATCTTTGACCGCAACGGCGTTGCGCTGGCTCAGACCGTTGACGGCGAGCGCGTTTATCACTCCGACGAAAACGTGCGCCGCGCTCTGCTTCATGTTGTGGGCGACAACAGCCTGAACATTTCGACTGCGGTGCAAAGCATGTACCGCTCCGAGCTGACGGGCTACAATCTTATTTGGGGCTTGAACATGCCCGAATCGCTGAGAAGCTCTCACGACATCACACTTTCGCTGGACGCAGACGTTTGCGCAGCAGCCTACGACGTGCTCAGCTCTTACGACAAAAAGGGCACGTGTGTGATATATAATTACAAAACAGGTGAGATCATCTGCTCGGTCAGCACCCATACCTATGATCCCAACGATCCGCCCAAAATCACCGAGGATAACGAAAAGGAATATGACGGAGTTTATCTTGACAATGTTTTGTCCTCGTCGTATACTCCCGGTTCTATCTTCAAGCTCGTCACCTGCGCGGCAGCGATCGAGCACATTCCGGACATCTATGAGCGAACCTGGTACTGCGGCGGCAGCGAGGAGCTCGGCGGCAGCGACATAACCTGCGTTGAGCCTCACGGCACAATAGATTTTAAGCAGGCTATGGCTTGCTCGTGCAACATAGTTTTTGCAGAGCTTGCGGTTGAGCTCGGTCCCGAGATAATGACCGAAACAGCCGAAAAAATAGGCATTGACCTTAGCTTTAAGGTTGACGATATCAACACAGCCAAGGGCGTTTACGACGTTTCAAAGGCAGACACCAACCAGCTTGCGTGGTCGGGCGTGGGTCAGTACAACGACAAGGTGAACCCAATGCAGATGGCAATGATCTGCGCAGCCATAGCAAACGGCGGTCAAACCGTGAACCCCACCGTATTCAAGGACACCTCGGGTGAGCTGCTCTCGATGCTGGGGCTCCAAAAGCCCTCGGGCAAGGGGCGCGAAATGTTCAGCCCCGACACCGCCCAAAAGCTGGGCGAGATCATGCGCTACACGATCACCGACTACTACGGCGACAACCTCTTTGGCGACCTGAGCGTTTGTGCCAAGACCGGTACAGGCGAGGTCGGCGAGGAAAAAGCCCCGAACGGTTGGATGATAGGCTATGCTCAGGATGAGGACTGTCCGCTTGCCTTTGCCTGCGTTGTTGAGGATTCGGGCTTTGGCTTCTCATACGCCGGTCCTGTTGCCGAGGCAGCAATGATAAAAGCGTCCGAAAAGCTAAAAGGACGATAAAAATATAAATATACACATAAACTATACACAGAAACAGAAAGGACATAACCAATGAATTTCTTAAAATCAATGTTTGGTAACTACAGCAAGCGCGAGGTCAAGCGGGTTCAGCCGATCTGCGACAAGGTGCTTGCACTGGAGGATAAATACGCTCAGATGTCTGAGTCTGAGCTCAAAAATCAAACGGCGATCCTAAAGGAACGCCTTGCAAACGGCGAAACCACCGACGATATCCTGCCCGACGCATTTGCGGCATGTAGAGAAGCAAGCTGGAGAGTGCTGGGCATGAAGCACTTCCCGGTTCAGGTAATAGGCGGAATCGTGCTGCACCAGGGACGAATCGCCGAAATGAAAACCGGTGAAGGTAAAACCCTTGTGGCGACCCTTCCTGCATACCTCAACGCCCTGACCGGCAACGGCGTTCACATCGTTACGGTCAACGACTATCTTGCACGCCGTGACTCAGAGTGGATGGGCAAGCTCTACCGCTACATGGGACTTAGCGTTGGTCTGATAACTCACGACCTTGACAACGTCCTCAGAAAAGAGGCTTACAACGCCGACATCACCTACGGCACAAACAACGAGCTGGGCTTTGACTATCTGCGTGACAACATGGTTGTTTACAAAGAAAACAAGGTTCAGCGCGAGCACGCCTTTGCTATCGTCGATGAGGTTGACTCTATCCTCATAGACGAGGCGAGAACTCCGCTTATTATTTCCGGAAAGGGCGACAAGTCCACCGACCTCTACGAAAAAGCCGACGCTTTTGCCAAGACGCTCAAAATGCAGCGTTTCACCGAGCTTGACAGCAAGGAGGACATGGAGGAATACTACGCCGAAAACGGTATCGACTATGTTATCGACGAAAAGCAAAAGACCGCCACTCTGACCCAGAGCGGCGTTAAAAAGGCAGAGGAATTTTTTGGGATCGAAAACCTGACCGACCCCGACAACCTCACTATCCAGCACCATGTTAATCAGGCGATCAAGGCAAACGGCACAATGAAGCTCGACGTTGACTACGTTGTAAAGGACGGCGAGGTCATCATCGTTGACGAGTTCACAGGTCGTCTTATGTACGGCAGACGCTTCAACGAGGGCTTGCACCAGGCTATTGAGGCAAAGGAGGGCGTAAAGGTTCAAAGCGAGAGCAAGACCCTTGCGACCATCACCTTCCAGAACTACTTCAGACTTTACAAAAAGCTTTCCGGTATGACCGGTACCGGTGAGACAGAGTCCGAGGAATTTCAGGAGATCTACAAGCTCGACGTTGTTGAGATCCCCACAAACAAGCCTGTTATCCGTGTGGATCTGCCCGACGCGGTATACAAGACCGAAAACGGAAAGTTCAACGCGGTCATCAACCAGATTTGCGAGGCTCACGAAAAAGGTCAGCCGGTGCTTGTCGGCACAATTTCGATCGAAAAATCCGAGCACCTTTCAAAAATGCTCAAACGCCGCGGAATAGCGCACAACGTTCTCAACGCGAAGCAGCACGAAAAAGAGGCGGAGATCGTTGCACAGGCAGGTAAATACGGCGCGGTAACCATCGCAACCAACATGGCAGGTCGTGGTACCGATATCATTCTCGGCGGTAACGCCGAATACATGGCAAAGTCCTCAATGCGCAAGCAGGGCTTCCCGGAGGAGCTTATCGAAGAGGCGACCGGCTACGCCGAGACCGATGACGAAGAGATCATCAACGCGCGCAAGACCTTCCACGAGCTCAACGAAAAATATAAAGAAGAAATCAAGGACGAGGCGCAGCAGGTACGCGACGCCGGCGGACTTATGATAATAGGAACCGAGCGTCACGAATCACGCCGAATCGACAACCAGCTTCGCGGACGTTCCGGACGTCAGGGCGACCCCGGCGTGAGCCGATTCTTCCTTTCGACCGAGGACGACCTCATGCGTCTCTTTGGCGGCGACCGCATGAAGGCGATGATGGAGCGCATGAACGTTGACGAGGACACTCCGATCGAGAACAAAATGCTCTCCGGCATCATCGAAAGCTCCCAGGAGAAGGTTGAGCTTCGTAACTTTGGAATCCGTAAAGACGTGCTCCAGTACGACGACGTTCTCAACCGTCAGCGTGAGATCATCTACGCACAGCGCGACCAGGTTCTCAACGGCGAGGATCTTCACGAAACCGTGCTCAAAATGGTTTCCGACAGCATCGACACCTCGGTCAAGCACTTCCTGCCCGACGGGCCGCGCGAAAACTGGAACATTCAGGGCTTGCTGGAATACTACAAGGGCTGGATCATCAGCGACGAAAGCAAATACAAATTCACTCCCGACGACATCGAAGAAATGGAGCCAAGCGAGTTTGGTCAGATGATTGTTGACGACGCGCTTGCAATATTCAAAGAAAACGAGGAGCTTCTTCCTGCCGAGACTATCCGCGAGATGGAGCGCGTTTACCTGCTCAAGAGCGTTGATACCCACTGGATGGATCACATCGACAACATGGATCAGCTCAAGAGCGGTATCAGACTTCGTTCCTACGGTCAGCACGACCCGGTTGTTGAGTATCGTATCGAGGGCTTCGACATGTTCGACGAGATGATCGAGAACATCCGCGAGGATACAATCCGCATGATGCTCATTATGCCAAAGCGCGTTTATGAGATCCAAAAGCGTCAGGAGGCTATCGAGGCGGCAAGAAAGGCAGCCGAAAAGCAGGCAGCGGCAGCACATCAGGTCAATCTTAACAGCGGCGAAGAAAAGCCCGTTCAGCCCAACCCTGTTGAGGCAGCTCTAAAGCGTGAGCAGGTTGCACAGCCGACCCAAACCTCGGGCGACGGCACAGACACCGCCAACAAGACTGTTCGCAAGGGCAAAAAGGTCGGCAGAAACGATCCGTGCCCCTGCGGAAGCGGCAAAAAATACAAAAAATGCTGCGGCAGAGACGAATAATTTTTACTCCGAGCAGAAGGCTCGGAGTAAATCCAAGCCTCGGATGCCCGAAAATGCTTTCATCTTGAAACGACGTTTTTGGGAAAAATGCATTTGATTTACAAATAAAAACAACGGTTTCCTTGAATACATTATTCTTGGAAACCGTTTTTTTACTCCGGGCAGAAGGCTCGGAGTAAATCCAAGTCTCGGTTGCCCGAAAATGCTTTCATCTTGAAACAACGTTTTTTTAGTCCGAGCAGAAAGCTTGGTCTGAGTTCAAATCTCAGATGCCCGAAAATGCTTTCATCTTGAAACGACGTTTTTTTAGTCCGGGCAGAAGGCTCGGTACTAATCCAAACCTCGGTTGCCCGAAAATGCGTTTATTTGAGAACAGTATAAAATGTCCCTGTGCCGTCTTTACTCCTCAATCGTCAAGATATACCTGAATGGTTATTTTAACCCACCTGTCTTTTTTTTCTTTTGAATTGATAGTACCGTACAACAGTTTTCCGCCGTCCATCAGCCTTGATAATATTTCATTTTTGTCACGCGGGATATAGCCGAGCTTATTGCCTTTTTCGTCGCGCAGAACAATGGCTTTTTCATCGTATGGATTGTCGGGCTCTCGAAAAAATTTTACTCTTTTGCCTATTGTCAGCTCAGGCTCAAGCTCATAGATATTCTCTATATGCGTAGTGCCGGCAATATGAACCTCAATCAAAAAAATTTTGTGTTCGTAAGGCTTTCCCAAGTCAAATCCGCCGTGTAATGCGGACACAATGTTGTTGCTGTCGAGTTTGATAATATCAGCCATTTGTATCACCTAAAATTGTTTTTAGCCGTTGCTCATAAGCGGCGTATATTTCTCTGTAATTTTCGAGTGCTTTTTTCAGTTCTTCAATTTCATCGTTGATCCTGACTTCATCTTCCAGAATATCTTTTTTATTGTACGGAAACGAGGACCTTACTTCACGCATTTCGGCTTCAAGTCGTTCAATATTTTCTTTGCAGCATTGTATCTGTTCCTTAAGGCGGTCAACGCTGCTTTCGGACAAGTCGATGGTATCAACGCTGTCAATCAGAAAATCTATCGTTCTTATCGTTTCAAGGTCACCGCTTTCGTATGCGTCCACTGCTTTATGAAAAAGTTCGAGCTGCTGCTCGGTCACATCCGGATTCAAATCCGGATGAAGTCGCTTAACGATACTCCGATATAGTTTTTTTAGTTCAGCAGTTTCTTCGGGAGATAAATAGCCGCACCTTGATAAATCGTCTGCGGTATTGATATCGTTGAGAAAATCGTCAAGCCTTTGTGCGTATTCGGCATACTCTTTGTCAAGCTGAGCCTCAACAGCGGGGATATAAACTGCCTCGTCACGGTTCAGATACATTTGTATCAGTTCGATTTTTCGCTTGATTCTTTGTATAGCACAGTATTTCTCAAACACCTTGTATTCATAAACGCCGATTGTTGTGTAATATCTCACTGATAAATTCTTGCATTCTATGAGTACAAGGTTATCGCGTTCAAGTATTTTTGATGACAAAACAGCTCTCAGCCGTTCTGCCTCCTTGAGCAGGGCTGTATAATCGTTGCTCAGTGCAAGGCTGTCCATATAACTTCACCACCTATATTTATTACTTTATCACAATCTGACGTCCATTTCAAGCTCTTAATACGCAAACAAGCGACAGCATCTCTGCCATCGCTTGTCTTAATTTCTCATTCTGTTTTATTCGGGTTTACCCCAATTATTGACAGAGAGCCAATAATACAATGCAAAAGTTGCAATTACAAATACAGAAAGAATAATAACTGCGGGAAGTGTTGAGCCGGTCTGGATTATTCCGTTATTATTTTCAGGTGCGGATATGCCGTCGGGAGTGCTGTCGGGAGTAGCTTCTTCAGGCGTTGAAACGAGCTTTGTTTCTTTATTGTCACCGTTGTCTGTTGCAGGAATAGTAGTGGCTTCTGTATTGTTCTCGGTCGGTACTGTTGTGTCGGGCTCGGTCGGTACTGTGTCAGGCTCAGTAACCGGTTCGGTTTCAATAATTTCGTGTACGCCTTCGATAGCAGGAATCACAAAGCTGAGTTGAACGGGTTCTACATCTCCGGTCTGATCGGATTTTGCGTTTACGATCACCTTAACGGATTGTTCGTTTTCGGAAGGCTCTGCGGTGAGCACCCATGAATCCTGAACGATGCCCGAACCTGTTGCCAGGGATGAGTAATTTTTGCTTGTGATTCCGTCAGAAGTTTTTACACCATCGGGAAGCTGAAGCGAGACTTCAACATTTGAAAGGTCAAATAAACCTGTGTTCTGTAAAAAACTCATAACAGAAATATTTTCGTAGCCTGTACCTTCTTCGTTGATCGCAAATTCTCCTGCGCTTTTATTTGCGCCCAGCGCAAGTTCTGTGTTTGCGCTTATATCAATAGAACTGAGACCGTAGTATGTGCGGCAGGTGAGCGACTGTCCCGGAGCAAGCGTTCTTTCTTTCCAAATCGCATTAACAGTGCTGTCACCAAGCGATAGGTCTGTGTCAACGTTGGGTATAAGATCGGGTGTGTCTGAAACAAAGTAATTTGTAAACTGAACTATGTCAGGCTTTGCGTTGCCGGGCAGGAATGTACCGGCTGTTACGATCTTCGGTTCAGTAAGACTGTCAAATGTATTGTAAGACAGCGGAACTTCACTGCCGTTGAGCTGAATTCTTTTTGTAACCTCACCTACTCCCGATACACGGTAGGGAGCATAGTCATTTTCGCCAAGCATGGTATCCAGCATAATACGCGAACCAACACTGTGATCTACCGTATCGCTGTTTTTGTTGATAATAGTGATCTCAACTGTATCCTCTTTGCCGGTTACTGTGTTGCCTACAATTCTAAGTGTAACAGTAATATCAGTATTATTGTATTGACCGTTCATTGTAAAGGTTTTTGTAGATTCATTTATATCACAGTCGGAAAAATATAAATCATTTGAGTTTCCGTCTACAGAAGAAATGAACCTTGAGGTGCAATCATACAAAAGGTGTTTGCCCTGAGAATCTGAAAGCGCAAATCTTGAAGCGGAAAATGAATTGTTTACAAAAACATCAATATTTCCGTTTTTCATATGATTGCCGTCAACCGTAACATTTTCAGCCGAAACAGCAATTGCGGATGAAGAAGCAGCCAACACTAACGCAGCCGTGCAGACTCCAACCTTTTTTAACAGTGTGTTCATAGTTAATATCTCTCCTTTTTTGAACATTAATATATTATACATAGAATTTTCAAAAAAATCAAGTGTACAAAGTATATTTAATATTTTTTATCTTTTGTTCATATTTACTGCTAAATTTTTCTTTTTTTTGACACTTTATGATTCGGCATATTGAAATATGAATAAGCTTTGAGAAAAATAATATAGGGCATCTCTAATACTAAACTCAAATAAAAAATAGACAATCTTTGCGGTCTATTTTCCGCAATACTTCGTTGTCGTCCTTGCAAGGCGACAGCCTTGCGGCGTCCTTATCTGAGATTAGTATAAAAATACGAAAAAATCGGGAACAAAGGCGTATTTCAAATACGCCCCTTGTTCCCGATTGTTAAGTTTTAGCTTAAATATAATTATTTCGCGTAGTCGGTTGCGCGGCTTTCGCGGATGATATTCACCTTGATCTGACCCGGATAATCCAGCTCATCCTCAATCTTTTTGCAGATCTCTCTTGCAAGCGGAACCATGCGTTCGTCGTTGACAACCTCCGGCTTGACCATTACTCTGACCTCACGTCCTGCCTGGATCGCAAAGCTGCGGTCTACGCCGCCGAACGAAGAAGCGACCTCCTCAAGCTTTTGCAGTCGCTTGATATAGTTTTCAACATTCTCGCGTCTTGCTCCCGGTCTTGCGGCAGAAAGTGCGTCGGCTGCCTGAACCAGGCACGCAACGATAGTTTTTGCTTCAACGTCGCCGTGGTGAGCATGGATCGCGTGAATGACCGCGTCGCTTTCCTTATATTTTCTGGCAAGATCGACGCCGATCTGGATATGTGTTCCCTCAACCTCATGGTCAATGGATTTTCCGATATCATGCAGCAGTCCGGCGCGCTTTGCGATAGTCGGGTCAATGCCCAGCTCGCTTGCCATCATGCCTGCAAGATACGATACCTCAAGCGAGTGATTAAGTACGTTTTGACCGTAGCTGGTGCGGTAGCGAAGTCTGCCCAAAAGCTTGACAAGCTCGGGATGAATGTTGTGGATTCCCGCCTCAAGCACGGCTCTTTCGCCCTCGCGCTTGATCGTTGCGTCAACCTCGCGCCTTGCTTTTTCAATGGTTTCTTCAATTCTTGCCGGGTGGATTCGTCCGTCTGAAATAAGTCTTTCAAGCGCGATCCTGGCAACCTCTCTTCTGACAGGCTCAAAGCACGACAGCGTGATTGCCTCCGGTGTATCGTCAATAATCAGGTCTACGCCTGTTAATGTCTCGATCGCTCTGATGTTTCTGCCCTCACGTCCGATGATTCTTCCCTTCATCTCGTCGTTAGGCAGCGGAACTACCGAAATAGTAGCCTCTGCGACCTGCTCTGCGGCAAGTCTTTGGATCGCAAGTGAAATAACGTTGCGGGCCTTGTCGTCCGCCTCGTCCTTTAGCTGCTCCTGATACTCCATGATCTTTACGGATTTTTCATGAGCCAGCTCGTCCTCAAGCTGAGAAAGCAAATATGCCTTTGCTTGGTCGGCAGTATACCCCGAAATTTTTTCAAGCATCTCAAACTGGCTTTTCTTGAGGGTCTCAGCCTCCTCAAGCTTTTCGTCAGCCTCTTTGAGCTTTTTGGAAATCCTGTCCTCTTTTTTCTCAATATTATCGAGCTTTCGGTCAAGAGTTTCCTCTTTTTGCTGGATACGACGCTCCTGACGCTGAACCTCCTTGCGGCGGTCGGAGATTTCCTTTTCGCTTTCGTTTCTAAAGCGGTGGACCTCCTCCTTGCCCTCCAAAACGACCTCTTTCTTTTTGGCTTCAGCCGTTTTGATAGCCTCGGCAACAATCTTTTTGGCTTCTTCTTCTGCGCTGCCGATCTCCTTTTCGGCAGTATTCTTCCTGATCTGGATACCCAGGAATATTCCGATTGCCGCGCCGATAACCAGTGCAATAATACCGATGATTATTGCAAGCAAATCCATTTCTGACACCTCCTAAATCAAATTTGTTTCAGTAGTTTTTTCAAAATTAAAAATCAATCAAACATGCTTTAGGAAGCCGTTACTAGATATTATTCAATTTTCAATTGTCATTTTTTAAAAGATTTTAAATAATTTTAAATATTTTTAAAATAGTAAAAAGCTTTGAAACAGCAAATAAAAGTTATAAAAATATCTATATATAACGGCTCAATAAAGAGTCTGATTAAAATGCAGGGGCATGACAACAACTGCCCCTTTGCGAAAGCATTTTTATACAACGCTTCCTATCTATTTTATAACAACATTCTATGCTTGTCAAGATTAAGTGTTGTTTTTTTGCAAATGATTAATTGTCCAAAAGAACGATATTATGGACAATTTGCCGGTCACGGCAGAAAGATTAACAAAAGCAAGAGGAAATTTCGCAGAAAATTCTCTGTTTTGACCAAAAGACAAAAAATCTCGTTAATATTTTATCAAACTATTGAAGAAATGAAAAAAATGTAATATAATATATTTATCTTAATTTTAGGAGGATATACTATTATGTCAGTAAAAGTTGCAATTAACGGCTTTGGCCGTATCGGTCGTCTCGCTTTCAGACAGATGTTCGGCGCAGAGGGCTATGAGGTAGTAGCTATCAACGATCTTACAGATCCCAAGATGCTCGCTAACCTTCTTAAGTACGACACAGCTCAGAAGGGCTATTGCGGTACAATCGGTGAGAATCTCCACACTGTTGAGGCAGGCGAGAATTCTATCATCGTTGACGGCAAGGAGATCACAATCTACGCTAAGCCAAACGCTGCTGAGCTTCCCTGGGGCGAGCTGGGCGTTGACGTAGTTCTTGAGTGCACAGGCTTCTATTGTTCAAAAGAGAAGAGCCAGGCTCACATTGACGCAGGCGCAAAGAAGGTTGTTATTTCTGCTCCTGCAGGCAAGGATCTTCCTACAATTGTATACAGCGTAAACGAAAACGTTCTCACAGCTGACGACAAGATCATTTCTGCTGCTTCCTGCACAACCAACTGTCTTGCTCCAATGGCTGACACACTCAACAAGTACGCTCCTATCCAGAGCGGTATCATGAGCACTATCCACGCTTACACAGGCGATCAGATGATCCTTGACGGTCCTCACAGAAAGGGCGACCTCAGACGTGCAAGAGCCGGTGCTGCAAACATCGTTCCTAACTCAACAGGTGCTGCAAAGGCAATCGGTCTTGTAATCCCCGAGCTCGACGGCAAGCTCATCGGTTCAGCTCAGCGTGTTCCTGTTCCCACAGGTTCAACAACTATCCTCACAGCAGTTGTTAAGGGCACAGACGTTACAGTTGAGGGCATCAACGCTGCTATGAAGGCTGCTGCTTCCGAGTCTTTCGGCTACAACGAGGATCCAATCGTTTCCTCCGACGTAATCGGCATGAAGTTCGGTTCACTCTTTGACGCTACTCAGACAATGGTTTCAAAGATCGCCGACGATCTCTATGAGGTTCAGGTTGTTTCATGGTACGACAACGAGAACTCATACACAAGCCAGATGGTAAGAACAATCAAGTATTTTGCTGAACTCGGCTGATAAATGAGCTAAATTCGCTTTCGCGAGCTAAATTTGCTTCGCAAGCTATATGGCGAATTTAATTTAGCTTTGCGGTTTACAAAGCGAAGCTTAGTAAAAACTGATTTAATAAAAGCTCGGTCATTGACCGAGCTTTTTTGCGGATTTTCTTGAAATGGATATGATTTTGTGAACACAATAGAAATATTTAAGGATTTGGCGATAATCATAATCGCGGCAAAGCTGTTTGGGCTTCTTGCCCGAAAGCTCAGAGCACCGCAGGTCGTGGGCGAGATCGTTGCCGGACTGCTGATCGGACCCAGCGTGCTCGGGATCGTTCAGCTCAACGATTTTCTGAGCCAGGCGGCGGAGATCGGAGTTATCCTGCTGATGTTCTCAGCCGGCTTGGGAACAAACCTCAAGGATCTGCTCAAAACGGGGCCAAAGGCTCTTGCCATAGCCTGCGCAGGCGTGGCTGTTCCGCTCTTGGGCGGCACCCTGCTTTATATGGGCTTTTACGGCGCGGCTCCCTGGGGCAGTGAAAAATTCTTTACCGCGGTGTTTATCGGCGTGATAATGACCGCCACGAGCGTCAGCATCACGGTTGAAACGCTCAAGGAGCTGGGAAAGCTCAAGAGCGAGATCGGAACAACGATCCTCAACGCCGCGATAATCGACGACGTTATCGGAATTTTGGTGCTGACCTTTGTTATCGGCTTCAAAAACCCCGAGGCAAATCCCGGTTGGGTCGCTTTGAGCACGGTCTTGTTCTTCATCACGGCGGTTGTTGTGGGCTTCATCATCTACAAGCTGTTCAAATTTTTTGACAAGCGGTATCCGCGCACAAGGCGTATCCCGATAATGGCTCTCGCGCTTTGCTTTGGCTTTGCTTATATTGCCGAGAAATTTTTCGGGATAGCCGACATCACCGGCGCGTATGTTGCCGGTATAGTGCTCTGCTCGCTCAGAGACGCGGTCTATATCGAAGAAAAGCTGGACATCAACTCCTATATGATTTTCGGACCGATCTTCTTTGCGAGCATCGGACTTAAAACCAATTTGGACAATCTGTCGCTTGATCTGGTGCTGTTTTCGCTGTGCTTTGTTGCGGTCGCGCTGGTCACCAAAATCATCGGCTGCGGCTTGACTTCCCGGCTGTGCCGCTTTGGCTGGGGAGATTCGCTCAAGATCGGCGTCGGCATGATGACGCGCGGCGAGGTCGCGCTGATAGTGGCGCAAAAGGGCTTGGCAGTCGGCATGATAGAATCCTCGTACTTCACCTCGGTCATCCTCTTGATAATAGTTTCAAGCATCGTGACCCCGATCGTGCTAAAGCTGCTGTATTCGCGCGATTCCAAAACCGCTTTATCGCAGACTTAATGTAAAAATCACAACGTAAATATAAAAACGCTCTTTGATAAGCAAATCCGCTTATCAAGGGGTGTTTTGTGTATTGTTACAAAAATTACCGCGGTATATTATTGAAACTGTAGATTGAATATGGTATAATTTAGATTGCCAAACAAAACTAAATTCTAACATAGATAAAGTTTGTATTTTTGTTAAAAATACAGGCTCTTCTTTCTTGTGACTTTATCTATGTTATTTGAAAGGTTTTGTTTGGCGACAATTGGAGCTGTGTTTTTGGGCGCACACTTCGGTTGTGCGCCATTTTTATGCCCGGAATAAACAACAAGGAGAAACTAAAGTGATAAAAAAATTTAAACGTATAACAGCTATTATTTTGACATTGTTAATGGTAACAACAACATTTTTTGCAATTCCTATCAATGTCTCGGCAGAAGAAACAGCGGAATTTTCGTTAGGTGCAACAAGCGGAATAACGGGCGACTGTACTTGGAAATTAGACGACGAGGGCACGCTGACAATCAGCGGAAATGGTAAGATGGGAAATTATTATTTAGTTTGGGGAGCACCATGGGAAAGGAATATCAAAAGCGTTATTATTGAAAAAGGCGTAACAAGCATTGGTTCTTTCGCGTTCTACCGCTGCACAAGCCTTACAAACTTAACCATATCCGGCAGCGTAACAAGCATTGGTGATTACGCGTTTTCCGAATGCACAAGTCTTGCAAGTGTAACCATTCCAGACAGCGTAACGAGCATTGGTGATGATGTGTTCTACGATTGCACAAACCTTACAAGCGTAACCATTGGCGACAGCGTAACGAGCATTGGTCATTACGCGTTTTGGTTTTGCCAACGACTCTCTGATGTTTACTATGGAGGAAATGAAACACAATGGAACAAAATTGAAATTGGTACCGGGAACGATTGCTTAACCTCAGCCGTAATACATTATAACTCCTTTACCGGTACTTCAACGCCTGTAAACACAAATCCAGGTTCTTCAACGCATACAGGTACTTTGACACCTGTAAACACAAATTCAGGTTCTTCATCACAATCAAATTCTGTTTCCGTCAAAACCCCAAACAACAGCACGTTGAACGTAGAGCTTGAGAAGGATCTCTGCTTTACTGTTCCCTCAGATGTTTCCCTAATAGGCGACGAAAAAATAAAACTTGATTTATCTTTTGTACCGATAACCGCCGCGATAACGGACAATAAGATACGAATTGGAATCGGGTACAATCGCGATCTGACAAAGGACAAAGATGAACAGAATTGGAATAACTGGAAAAACTATGTAAAGGGTTATAAGGACGCTGTATCAAAGGGAAAAGGGCTTTTTGACAACATACAGAACACAAAAAAAGGAATTGCAGCTGCCGGAATGGGCACAGATTTTGATTTTGAATTCTACGGCTATTTTGAGGGTATTATTCAAAACGGTCAGGTCATAGGCTCCGGCAATGCAAAAATAAAGCTTGAAGGCGCACTTAAAAACGAATGGCAGACAGTCGTTGGTTTTGTGCCGGTTGTTATCAAGTTAAAGGGCAAAGTCGGCTTAGAAAACACCGCTTCGCTTTCTCTTAATTTTTCAACCAAAGAACTCAGCTTTGAAAACCAGCTCGACATTACACTTCCCCAAATTACTGCATCCGCAGGAGTAGGAATTGCTCATATCGCGGATGTCAGTGTATACGGAGACGCAAAAAACGTATTCTCTATATATTCAAAACCTAAAAAGATCACCGGAACTTTGTTTGGTGAGCTTGGCGTCAGTGCAAAAGCTCTTTTTTGGTCGGCAAAGCTTCCTT
Source organism: uncultured Eubacteriales bacterium (assembly GCA_900315605.1). Classification (GTDB taxonomy): domain Bacteria; phylum Bacillota; class Clostridia; order Oscillospirales; family Acutalibacteraceae; genus Ruminococcoides. The sequence goes on from OMZU01000026.1 coordinate 16,809, forward strand.
TGGTAAGCGTAGGAAACGGCTCCGGTTGGACATATTATGACAGCAGCAAAAGGTCGAGTTCTTCATCTGTGGGAGCATTTGACTATGATGATTTGGAATTTACTATTGACCGTTCCTACCTGGAAAAACAATCGGGATGGCTGTCCGGAAAATCAAAGCTCTCAAATTCTGTCGGTGCGTCAGGCTACGACGCATTTACTTACACTGCACTCCAGACAAGCATTTATGACGGCGCAGCTCCCAAGCTTGTCAAAACCAATGATGATATGATTTTAGTTTGGATCGGAGACGATAAAACTCGCTCCGACGGCAACCAAACGGTAGTGTACTATTCTGTATATAACAGCGATTATTCGACTTGGAATGCTCCGATAGCAGTTGAAGATAACGGCACGGCTGACTTTACACCTGATATTGCCACAGACGGAGAAAACACCTATCTCGCATGGACAGACACGAAAAGCACCTTTGACAGCGACACGGATATGAGCGAGGTCGCCGCCGCGTGCGAAATCAAGCTTGCAAAGTTTAATGCAACTACAAAGCTATTTGAAAATGTTGTTCAGCTCACCAATAACGCTACTCTTGATGTGTCGCCGAATTTGGCTATTCGCAACGGTTCTGCAAATGTGGTGTGGAAAAACAACTCGGCAAACGCATTTCTTGAAAACGCAGGAACCGAAACCGTTTATAAGGCAACACAGACTGCAAGCGGATTCACGACAACTGAGGTTTATTCTTCTCCAAATAAAATCTACGAGCTTGTTACAGACGGCGAAAACACTGTAATTTCCGTTGACGGCGACGGCAACCTGACCGATTCGACAGACAGCGAAATATTTGCAATCAATTCACAAAATATTCCTGCAAAGCTAACGGACAACTCCTCCGGAGAAAACAACCTGGCATTCAGTAAAATCAACGGACAGACCATGCTGACTTATTTGTGCGACGGAACACTTTACAGCAGTGCTGATCTCGCAACAGTCACCGCATTAAGCGATACCGATGCATTGATTTTCGGAAAATATCAGTTTGTTGGAAACAAGCTCTTTTCTGTTGAAAGTGTGGGAGGAAGCGCAGAGATATTCTCTTACTCAATAAATGAAGAAGGACTTTGGTCTGATCCGGTTCAGGTTTCCTTCACCGATAAATATATCCGTAACCCTGCTTTCGTTGACAACAACGGTGAAATCAACTGTGTATTTCTGAACACCTCCGCTGTTATCACCGAAGAAGATGTTTTGGAAACAACTGACCTTTGTACGTCTGTTATTCCGGATTTCCACAGCATTGAAATCATGGATATTTCTTATGACAGCGACGATATTATCCCGGGTGGGACTTTGCCAATAACGATCGCGCTTCGCAATACCGGCACAGTAAACGAGAGCACATTCAATGTAAGTGTCACGGATAAAAACGGAAGCACGGTTGCAAACACAAGTATTTCAAAGAACATCAAAAGCGGACAGACCGCGGAACTTGCAGCAGAGATACCGCTTGACAACACGCCTGATTCCAAAAAGACCTACTCGATAATGGTAAACGGCACAAACTGTGATGATAGTGATGAATTGTCCATCGGCTACACGCAGTTAATGCTCTCAACCAAAACAGGCATTCAGGACGATACTCTTGGTGTGTTGCTTAACATCACGAATGACAGCGCAATTGCGACAAACGCAAGGCTTGTTGTAAAGGGTTCGGAAGACGATGAGGAAGTTCTCGATAGCTTTGTGCTTGGCGAAATTGGTGCGAATACCTCGTTGAGCTACTACCTCAACAATGAAAAAATCTGTGCCTATAAAGCGCAGACTGACATTTTGTATTTTGAACTTGTTTCTGAAAAGGATGAAATATCTCTTGCGGATAATACCGCTATCGTCAGTCTGTTTTCGTTTTCAAAGTGTAAACTCGCCGACACTGACCTTGACGGTTCAATAACCATCAGCGACGTGACGGCGATCCAATACTACCTTGCCGAATTGACCGAATTTACAGATGAACAGCTTGCTTTGGCTGACACTAACGGCGACGGAGAGGTTAATATTTCCGACGCGACCCATCTGCAAATGTTCCTTGCAGATTTTGAAGGCTTTGTTTTGGGAAAATCATAATCGCAAAATAATTATAGGGCGTGTGAGTTTTTGGCTCACGCGCCCCGAATTTTTCACTTTTAATACCGCATAGTTCGGGTTCGCATGTGGCTTCTGAAGGCGATTTTTTTAATGACTTTATTTTTGACAGACTTAGGCAAACAGCTTTTTCTGGATAAGTATAAAGTTACGAATAAACTATTCGTGTAAAAATCAGCGAAAAATCCTTGATTTTTAACACTAAAATACAGGAATAATTTTGATATTTCCGCAAAAAACGACACCAAAAAACGCTCGAAAGAATGGCAGTGTCCACTCTTTCGGGCGTGATTAATTTATTTTTTATTTTGCCTGGTCAGCCGAGCTGCTTACGGTGTAGTTTACAACCTCGGTTTTGCCGGAATCCATCGAGATCCTGTGCAGGTCTCCGTTTTCGGTGTTGAGCGCGTAGACCCACTCGTTGTCAAGAATATAAAGCTCGTTGGCAGCCAAATTCGCGATTTTTGCGCTGGTGGTGCCGTCAAAGCTGTATACGCCGTCGTCGGCTGCGAAGTAAATCTTTGAATCATAGCTGTTGATCGACTTGACCTTTTTTTCCGTGACAAAAGTCGGGGCGCCGTCCTTTATGTTGTATCTGTAAAGACCCTCGCCGTCTTTTCCGCTGTCGTCCGTGGAGTAGCAGTATCCGTCTGCGACAAAGAATTTGAGCGTATTAGAGTCGATGTGAATGTCGGGAACATCCTCAAATTTTCCCGAGGCTATATCGTAGCAATGAAGCTTTTCGTCAACTCCTGAGCCGTAGAGCTTTCCGTCGTCAACAAAAAAGTTTTGGAACGAAAAGTCGATCTTTTTTGTCTCTCCGTCCCTGACAACGCTCAGGACAATTCCCTCCATAGTATAGCCCAGCGGAAGCACCGCGTAGTCCTCGTCAATATAATAATTGTCGCTTTCAAGCATCGGCAATTCCGTATATTCCGTCGGAGCAAGCCCGCTGCCGCTTTCGTCAAAGGTATAAATCGAGTCGTCATAAAGGCAGTTGGTGTAGAATTTTCCGTTCAGATCATAAAGCGTAAACAACTCGGGAAACTCCTCGTCTGTAAATCTGTCGAGCTTATAAATGTTTTCCGCGCCGTCGGCGTTTATTTTTATAACTCCTGCTTCTGTTCCCTCAAAAAAGGTGTTGACAAGATACAGATCGTTGCCTTTAAAAACAAGCTTTCCGCCTGCCATATAGTTGCTGTAGGCGTTGTCAACAGCTTCGTTGTCAAAGGTTTCGGCAGGAGAAACTCCGCAGGAGCACAGAGTTGCCGCCAAAATCGCCGAGCATATAAAAACAGATAATTTCTTTTTCATACCTAATCACCTTGCTTTTTAAATTTTGTTTTAGGCTATTATACAACTTTTTGAATAATAAGTAAAGCAAATAATTGAAAAAGCTGTTTTGATATGCTATAATATATAGAAATACAAATTTATTATACTTGGATCCGGGAGGATTAAAAATGTCTGAAAAAACAGTCAGAACAAGATACGCGCCCAGTCCGACGGGCTTTATGCATGTAGGCAACCTCAGAACCGCCTTGTATGAATACCTTGTGGCAAAATCCCAGGGCGGCAGGTTTATTTTGAGAATCGAGGACACCGACCGCGAACGCCTTGTTGACGGCGCGGTTGACTTTATCTACAATACCCTAAAGCTTGCAGGTCTGCAACACGACGAAGGACCCGACGTTGGGGGAGAATTTGGTCCGTATGTGCAGTCTGAGCGCAAGGATATGTACCTGCCCTACGCCGAGCAGCTTATCAAAGAGGGCAAGGCTTACCGCTGCTTCTGCACAAAGGAACGCCTTGAAAAGCTGCAAAACGAGACCGTTGGCGGCGGCTACGACCGCCATTGCCGCGACTTGCCGCAGGAGGAGATCGACCGCCTGCTCGCCGAGGGAGTTCCCTATGTTATCCGCCAAAAAATGCCGGTCGAGGGCAGCACGACCTTTGTTGACGCTGTGTTCGGCAAGATCACGGTTGACAACTCCGAGCTTCAGGATCAGATCCTTATCAAGACCGACGGCTACCCGACCTACAACTTTGCAAACGTTATCGACGACCACACAATGGGCATAACCCACGTTGTGCGCGGCTCGGAATACCTTAGCTCCACACCGAAATACAATCTGCTCTACGAGGCATTCGGCTGGGAGATCCCGACCTATATCCACCTTCCGCTTATCATGGGCAAGGACGAGGACGGCAACGTGTCAAAGCTTTCAAAGCGTCACGGCGCGACCGGCTTTTATGACCTTATCGACGACGGATATCTGCCCCAGGCTATCATCAACTATATCGCCCTGCTGGGCTGGTGCCCCAAGGATAACCGCGAGATCTTCACGCTTTCGGAGCTTGAAGAGGAATTTGATATCAGCGGTATCAGCAAGTCGCCCTCTGTTTTTGACTACGACAAGCTTTCGTGGTTCAACGGCGAATACATCAAGGCTATGAGCGCGGAGGAGTTTACCGCAGCGGCTATGCCGTACTACAAAAAAGTTTTCGGAGACAGGGAAATGCCGTGGAGCAAGCTTGCCGAGATCTTGCAAAAGCGTGTAACTCAGCTCACTCAGATCCCCGAAATGCTTGACTTTTTTGCCGAGCTCCCGGAATATGAAAAGGATCTGTTCGTCAACAAAAAGAGCAAAACCAATCTTGAAAACGCTCCGGTCGTTCTCAAAGAAGCTTATGAACGCCTAAAGGCAATGCCCGAATGGACCTCCGAAGCGATCCACGACTGCCTCATTGATATGGCGGTTGAAAAAGAGCTTAAAAACGGCACGGTGATGTGGCCGGTAAGGATCGCCGCCGCAGGAAAGACAGTGACCCCCGGCGGAGCAGTTGAGATCCTCGACATTCTCGGACGGGACGAGGCTCTTGCAAGGCTCGAAAAGGGACTTGCAAAATTTTGATGACAGCAAAAGACCTTAGGAGCGCATCCGCGTGTGCGCCCCTACCGGTGAAATTTGATTAATAATAATGAGGATAATGAAAATGGAAGATAACAAAAACACCTTAAACGAAGAGGTTATGACCGGCAATTTTATCCACAGTTTTATTGACGAGGACATTGCCGAGGGCGGACAATACGAGGGTCAGACAGTTCACACCCGTTTTCCTCCCGAGCCGAACGGCTATCTGCATATCGGTCATGCAAAGGCAGTTTGCATCAACTTTGGCACAGCCGAAAAATATCGCGGCATGTGCAACCTGCGCATGGACGATACCAACCCGACCAAGGAGGACGTTGAGTACGTTGACGCGATCAAAGAGGATATCAAGTGGCTCGGCTTTGACTGGGGCGACAGGTTCTTTTATGCCTCGGAATATTTTGAGCAGATGTATGGATTTGCAGTTGAGCTCATCAAAAAGGGCTTGGCTTATGTTTGCGAGCTGACCTCGGATCAGGTGCGCGAGTATCGCGGCGACACCCAAACCCCGGCAAAAAGCCCGTTCCGCGACAGACCTGTTGAGGAAAGCCTCGACCTTTTTGAACGAATGAAAAACGGCGAGTTTGAGGACGGAAAAATGACTCTCCGCGCAAAAATCGACCTTGCCTCGGGCAACTTCAACATGCGCGACCCGGTCATCTACAGGATCAACCGCCTTACTCACCACCGCACCGGAGACAAGTGGTGCATCTATCCGATGTACGACTTTGCTCACCCGATCGAGGATGCACTTGAGGGCATCACCCACAGCCTTTGCTCGCTTGAGTTCGAGGCGCACCGTCCGCTCTACGACTGGGTGATCGACAATATCTCCGCCCCATGCAAGCCGCGCCAGATCGAGTTTGCAAGACTGGGAATAAACAACACCGTTATGTCAAAGCGCAAGCTCAGAACGCTTGTTGAGGACGATCACGTGAGCGGCTGGGACGACCCCAGAATGCCCACTCTCTGCGGACTTCGCCGCAGGGGCTACACCCCGCGCTCGATCCGCTCGTTCATTGACCAAATCGGCGTGTCAAAGGTGAATTCAATCGTTGAATACAGCTTTTTGGAGCACTGCCTGCGTGACGATCTCAACGAGACCGCACAGCGCGCAATGTGCGTGCTTCACCCGATAAAGCTCGTCATCACCAACTACCCAGAGGACAAGACCGAGGAATTTGAGGTCGAAAACAACCCCAACCGCCCCGAGGACGGAACAAGAACCGTCACATTCTCACGCGAGTGCTGGATCGAAGATAGCGACTTTATGGAGGAGCCGATCAAAAAGTATCAGAGGCTTTATCCCGGCAACGAGGTCAGACTGAAATCCACATATATCGTAAAATGCACCGGCTGCAAAAAGGACGAAAACGGCAAGGTCGTTGAGGTCTACGCCGAGTACGACCCCGAGACGCGCGGCGGCAACACTCCCGACGGCAGAAAGGTTCGCGGCACAATCCATTGGGTCGATGCGAAAAACTGCGCCGAAGCCGAGGTAAGACTGTACGACAACCTCTTTACCGTTCCCGACCCCGACGTGGGCGACAGAAACTTCCTTGATTATCTAAATCCAAATTCACTGGAAATACTCAAAAACTGCAAGGCGGAAAAAAATCTTGCTTCCGCGGTCGCTCCCAAGAGCTTCCAGTTTATGCGCCTGGGCTATTTCTGTGTTGACAACAAAGACAGCTCGCCCGAGCATCTTGTGTTCAACCGCAGCGTAAGCTTGAAGGACGGCTTCAAAAAAGCGTAAAATCAAAAAATAAAACATAGACAACACCGCACACCTGAATTATGCGGTATTGAATATAAAGAATATGGGCGCGCGGCAACGTGCGCCCTGATTTACAGGATAAGCATATGAAAAACGTTTTAATCACCGGCGCGACCGGAGGGATCGGCTCGGCACTCGCCGTCGCCTTTGCCAAAGCCGGCTGCACGGTTATTGTGCATACAAATTCAAAACCCGAAAAAGCAAGGCAGCTCTGCGATATTCTGACCGGCTCCTACGGCGTTGAGGCGTACCCTGTTCTGGCGGATGTCTCCGACAGCGGCTCGGTCAGCTCAATGTTCGACCAAATCTCCGAACGCTCCGGGCAGCTCAGCTTTCTTGTCAACAACGCCGGGATCGCACAGCAAAAGCTTTTTACCGACCTTACCGACGAGGACTGGAGCAAAATGCGCGGAATAAATCTTGACGGAGTTTTCTTCTGCTGCCGCGAGGCTCTCAAACGCTTTATGCTGCCCAGCCACAGCGGAGCGATCGTCAATATAAGCTCAATGTGGGGTCAGGTCGGCGCGTCGTGCGAGGTCCACTACAGCGCGGCAAAGGCAGGCGTCATCGGACTCAGCAAGGCACTTGCAAAGGAGGTCGGCTTGTCCGGGATCCGCGTGAACTGTGTTTGCCCGGGGGTCGTGATGACCGATATGATGAAGAGCTTTGACGAAGCGACGGTTCAGGCTCTCAGGGAAGAAACTCCGCTCAATACCCTCGGCACCCCCAAGGATATTGCCGACGCGGTGGTTTTTCTCTGCTCGGACAAAGCAAAATTCATCACCGGTCAGGTTCTGGGCGTAAACGGAGGCTTCATTATTTAGAGGCACCCTAACAATTCAGGGCAAACGATATTTAGTGTGGAGTGTGGAGTTATTGTCGTGAAGACAGAATTTATATATGATAAGCCTTTGTTCCCGATGATATTTATATTTGCTTGTCATAATTTTTCAATAGGGGTGCACCTGCGTATGCGCCTTTGGAACAGACGTTGGCTTATAGGTAGGTCGCACCCGTGTGTACGACCTGTTTATAGATGCGCTGCACATGGGTACGACCCTACAACTTAAAATAAAACTCATGCTAAACAAATATAAATACATTCGGGAACAAAGGTGGTTTTAAAACAAATTCTATCTTCCCGACCAAAACTCCACACTCCACACTCCAAACTTCACACTAAAAAAAGCTCCACACCCTAATTATGCGGTATTGCCTGAATTATATTTACAAAAAAATTACAAAATTCGCGAAATACCCTTGACTTAGGCTTTACAATATGATAAAATATTTGTACCTCTGAAAGGGGCTTTATTTTTGTGCCCTATTGAGGGAGGCTAAAATATTCCGAAAAACCGGGAGGTGCCGTTATGAGAGTAAAAATCACATTGGCCTGCACAGAGTGCAAACAGCGTAACTACAACACAATGAAAAACAAGAAGAACAGTCCCGACAGACTTGAAATGAACAAGTACTGCCGCTTCTGCAAAAAACACACTCCTCACAAGGAAACAAAGTAATAGGGGGTACATCATGGCTGACAAAAAGCAAGACACGGCAAAAAAGGCTGTTGAAAAAAAGGCAGCTGACAAAAAGCCTGCCAAGAAAAACAAGCCCTCGGCTTTCCAAAGGCTTGTAAAGTACCTCTCTGCTTGTAAGGGTGAGTTAAAGAAGATAACCTGGCCGTCTGTTAGTCAGACAACAAGAAACTTCGGCGTAGTAATGGCAGTTATCATCGTAATGGGCATTTTTATATTTGCTCTCGATCAGGGTCTCTACGCTCTGCTTGGTCTGGTTATGAACACTTCTGCCTAAAGCGTTATTCAAACCTAACGAAAGGAAGCTGGATAAATGGCTGAGACAGAAGCAAAATGGTATGTTGTGCATACCTATTCGGGCTATGAAAACAAGGTTGCTGCGGATCTGATGACCACGGCTGAGAACAGACAGCTGACCGATATGATAATCGACGTCAAGGTTCCCACCGAAACCGTTACCGAGACCGTTGGCGACAAAACCAAGGAAGTTGAACAAAAGATATTTCCGGGTTATGTTTTCGTAAAAATGGTCTATACCGATGAGACCTGGTACGTTGTTCGCAATATTCGCGGCTGCACAGGCTTTGTCGGACCGGGATCAAAGCCCGTTCCTCTTACCGACGCAGAGGTCTACAGAATGGGCGTTGAGCAAAGAAGCGTCAAGGTCAACTATTCTGTGGGCGATTCGGTACGAATTATTGACGGTCCGCTTGAGGACTTCGTCGGTGTTGTAGAAGAACTTGACGCCGACAAAAACTACGTTCGCGTAACCGTTTCGATGTTCGGGCGCGAAACTCCCGTTGAGCTTGAGCTTAATCAGGCAGAAGCGGTTGAAGAATAACATGAAATAAATCGCCATACGGCTTTTTATTGGGAACCTTGGGTTCCCTGTGGGAGGGACCCTACAAAGTGGCGTCCCGCAATTTACCACGAATTTTGGAGGTGCAAACACAATGGCTCAGAAGGTTGTAGGCTTAATTAAGCTGCAAATCCCCGCCGGAAAGGCTACTCCGGCACCGCCTGTTGGTCCGGCACTCGGTCAGCACGGCGTAAACATTGTTGCGTTCACAAAGGATTTTAATGAGCGTACAAAAAATGATATCGGTCTTATCATCCCTGTTGTTATCACAGTATATGCAGACCGTTCATTCACTTTCGTTACAAAAACTCCGCCTGCTGCCGTTCTTATCAAGAAGGCTTGCGGTATCGAGAGCGGTTCGGGCGTTCCGAACAAGACAAAGGTAGCGACCATCACCAAGGAGCAGATCCAGAAGATCGCCGAGCAGAAGATGCCCGACCTCAACGCAGGATCTATTGAGGCAGCTGCCAGCATGATCGCCGGTACGGCAAGAAGCATGGGAATTACAGTAGCAGACTGATAATACACCAAGAACTTTTGAATTATCCGGGTGGGAGGAAAATCCGTTTGACCACCTAATTATGGAGGAAAAGTAATGAAACACGGTAAGAAATATGTTGACGCTGCAAAAAACGTTGACAGAACCAAATTATATGAAGTAAACGAGGCTCTTGACACTGTTATCAAAACAGCAACAGCCAAGTTTGACGAAACAGTTGAGCTTCACATCAAGCTGGGCGTAGACAGCCGTCACGCTGACCAGCAGGTTAGAGGCGCAGTTGTTCTCCCTAACGGAACAGGTAAGAACGTAAGAGTTCTTGCTATCTGTAAGGGACCAAACGAGGAGCTTGCCAAAGAAGCCGGCGCAGACTACGTTGGCGCAGAGGACATGACTCAGAAGATCCAGCAGGAGAACTGGATGGACTTTGACGTTCTTATCACAACTCCCGACTGCATGGGTCTTGTTGGTCGTCTCGGTAGGATCCTCGGTCCGAGAGGTCTTATGCCAAACCCCAAGGCAGGTACAGTTACTCCCGACATCGCCAAGGCTGTTAAAGAGGCAAAGGCAGGTAAGATCGAGTACCGTCTTGACAAAACAAACATCATCCACTGCCCGATCGGCAAGGTAAGCTTTGGCACACAGAAGCTTTCGGAAAACCTCGGCACACTTATGGACGCAGTTGTAAAGGCAAAGCCTGCTGCTGCAAAGGGACAGTATATCCGTTCAGTTGCCGTTGCTTCAACAATGGGTCCGAGCGTAAGACTCAACCCGACAAAGTTCGGAGCATAATCATCATACCAGTTTTTAACGCAAAACGCGTTAAAATATAAATTTCGCTGTTCTAAAGACAGCAGGTGCTCACGCGTAAGGGCGATTCGCCCGCCTGCCGAGGAAGATGCAAATTTACTTATTGTATATTTGCGCCGTCCGAGGCTTTTCTCGGACGGCTTTATTTTTGAACTGCGATAATCAATTTTATCGGAGGTGAAACAATTTGCCAAGTCAGAGTGTTTTAGAGCAGAAGAAGGCCATTGTTGCCGACCTCACAGAAAGACTCAAGAATTCGATCACAGGTGTGGTTGTTTGCTACGAGGGTATCAACACCGAGGACGACACAAAGCTCAGAAAAGAGCTTCGTGAGAACGACGTAAAGTACACAGTAGTTAAGAACACACTTCTTTCACGTGCGTGTGATGAATGCGGTCTTGAGGACATCAAGCCTGTTCTTGAAGGCACAACAGCTCTTGCAACAAGCGACAGCGAGTATGCAGCAGCTGCAAGGATCCTTTGCAACTACGCAAAGGACCACGACAACTTCAAGATCAAGTCAGGTTATCTTGACGGCGCGGTTATCGACATGGATACTATCCTGTCACTTTCAAAGCTGCCCACAAGAGAGGTTCTTCTTGCAAACGTACTCGGTGCGTTCCAGGCACCGATCGCAGCCTTTGCACGTGTTGCTCAGGCTATTGTTGACAAAGGCGGCGTAGAGGAATGTCTCGCAGCCAAGGCAGCAGAGGAAGCAGCAGCTCCGGCTGAAGAAGCCCCGGCTGAGGAAGCTCCTGCAGCAGAAGCAGCAGAATAAGCTACAACAAATCAAAGTAACAACTATATTAAAATATCGGAGGTAAATTACAATGGCTTCAGAGAAAATCACAGCTATTATTGAAGAATTAAAAGGCCTCACAGTGCTCGAGCTCTCAGATCTCGTTCACGCTGTAGAGGATGAATTTGGCGTATCGGCAGCAGCCGCAGTAGCAGTAGCAGGTCCTGCAGCAGACGCAGGCGCAGCAGCAGCTGAGCAGACAGAGTTTGACGTAGTTCTCAAGGGCGCAGGCGCAAACAAGATCGCAGTTATCAAGGTTGTTCGTGAGGTAACAGGTCTTGGTCTTAAGGAAGCAAAGGCAGTTGTAGACGGCGCACCAAAGACTCTCAAGGAGCAGGTTTCAAAGGAAGACGCCGAGGCTATGAAGGCAAAGCTCGAAGAGGCTGGCGCAGAGGTAGAACTCAAGTAATCCTGCTTGATCCAGTTTTTAATAACGCATTAACGGCGCAGCATGGTCTGCGCCGTTTTTTTCTGCCTATTTTTGAATTAATGTGAAAGTGGTTTTGTAGGACAACACATTTTATGTGATATTTTGTAGATTTTTACTCCGAGTAGAAGCGTTAGTATGAGAATCAAAGGTCAAATACCCGACAATGCCTCTGCCCGAAAAATAGCTTTTTTTACGCCGAGAAGAAGCGTTTGTATGAGAATCAAACGTCAAATGCCAGACAATGCTACAACTGATAAATACATTTTTATTGCAGCCATGCCAGGTCGGTGTCGGTTGCGAGATTGTCTATTCCGTAGATGCAAAGCAGCTGATCGGGGTTTTCGTTTTTGACCAGATCGGAAACGCTGTTTTTAAAATATCTCAGATCGACCAGGATCAGCTTCTTATAGTTTTCCGCGAGGAAGGGCGCGATAGAATGAGAAAAGCTGTCCTTTATAACGACCGCTGTGCCGCCCTTTGCGTTGTTGTTGATTATTTCGGTCAGGGCGTGGTTGCCGTCAATAAACACCGGATACTTGTCGTCCTCCTCAAGATGATCGTAAAAATACAGAGAATCAAAATCCGATGTGTTTCCGCCCTCGGTGATTTTGACCTGAGCAGTGAGCTTGGGGTCCTTCCAAATCTCGATCTCATCCGGAGGTGTAAACCAAAATCCGCTTGTAGAATAGGTCGTACCGTAGAAGCCGTCGTGAGCTTCCTTAACAAATTTTTCCTCCGAGGCAGGCTCAAGTCCAAGCCTATTGCAAAGCTCGGTATAAGCAATAAACGCGCCGCGGGTCGTCCAGTGGTGGTCGGTTTTGTAGTAGATCTGATTTCCGATCTCATATGCGTTTTTGAACGGCTCCCTTAGGTCCACAAAATCAATTCCGGACTCTGCAAAGGTGGTTATCGCCGAGTCAATATATTTGTTGTCGTTGTATTTGTTGTGGATCAGAGGAAGCACGTCGCTTGCCACATAGCCTGTTGAGGGCGCGAGAAGAACAGTCATAGGCTTGCCTGTTTTCTTTTTGAACTCGCTGATAACGCCCATATTTCGCTCGATATAATTTTCGGTCTCGCTCACGGGCTTGTTGATAAGATAGTCGTCCGAGCAGTTGTAAACTCCGTCCGCGCCGTTGTTTCCGATCGCAAGGTTGTAGTAGGAATTAAACCCTACCCACATATTTCTGCCCGGAAAGTGGTCGGCGAAAAAGCTTTCAAAATCCGTGCCAAAGCCGCCGCTTGCAATGCTGTCAACCGAGGTGTCGGGAAATTCCTGCAAATAGCGTTTTTCGGACGAGCTGTAATCTTTTTTCGGCGCGAACAAAAACCATATCGCCATGCCGAAAACAAAGGCTAAGAATAATATTGCCGGCACATAGCGTGCAAGATTGCCTGCCGGCATTTTTTTGTTGTCATTCATTGTATTCACCATCAAAATCTGAAATAAAGGAACGGATTGTAGCTCTGGTTGACCATGCTTGCGGTGCTGATAAGAAGCACTGCGGCACAGTAAACCGTCTCGGGAGCCCATGCCCAGCTCCTGTCTTTGATTTGATTATAAAGCTTTGCTCCGACCGGTGTGCTTGCCACGGCTGCGGCAACGAGCAGGGGCAGGTAGCTTAGGATCATATTGAGCGCGGTGTTCGAGCAAAGTCCGTTGCCGAAGTTGAACAGATTTGTAACAAAAGCACCAAGCTGAGAAATATCGGTAAAATAGAACAAGCCCCAGCCGATGATTACGATAAACATGGTGTAAACGTGTTGGAGAGCCGGCGGCAGCTTGTCCAAAAAGCGTTTGAGGACAAACTTTTCGAGAATCAGCAGAAGTCCGTAATACAGACCCCAAAGAATAAAATTATACGACGCGCCGTGCCAAAGTCCGGTCAAGCCCCACACGATCAAAAGGTTGATGATCTGGCGTTTTACGCCCTTGCGGTTGCCGCCGAGCGGAATGTATACATATTCCTTGAACCAGGTCGAGAGCGAGATGTGCCACCTGCGCCAAAATTCGGTGATAGATTTTGAAATATAGGGGTAGTCAAAGTTTTTGAGGAACTCAAAGCCGAGCATATTTCCCAGACCGCAAGCCATATCCGAATATCCGGAAAAATCAAAGTAGATCTGAAAGGTGTAGGCGATGATCCCCACCCAGGTGCCCAGCACTCCGCTCCGGGCGTTTTCTGCAAGCAGAGAATCCGCAAGGATACCCATTTGGTTGGCGATAAGAACCTTTTTGCCCATGCCCACCAAAAACAGCTTTACGCCCTTTGTAAATTGTTCAAGCGATTCTCTGCGGTGGGTGAGCTGATATGCAACGTCGCGGTATCTTACGATAGGACCGGCAATAAGCTGCGGAAACAGCGCGACATAGGTGCCGAAGTTGATAAAGTTTTTTGAAACCGGCGCGTCGTCGCGGTAAACGTCGATAACATAGCTCATTGTCTGGAAGGTATAGAAGCTTATGCCTATCGGCAGGCTGATTTGCAGCTCGGGAATATTGAGAAACGGCAGCATGTTCAGCGTTTCGGTTATCATTCCGGTGTATTTGAACACCGCGAGTATTCCGATATCGAGTATGCAGGTCAGGATCAAAAAAAGCTTCTTTTTCTTTTCGTCCTGCCTGAACTTATCGACCAAAAAGCCGCCCAGATAGTTAAAAAGAATATTAAACAGCATGAGAAAAACCAGCTTTGGCTCGCCCCAGCCGTAGAACACAAGATTGATAAAAAACAAAAAAATATTTCTTCCCTTGCGCGGTACGATGTAATAGATCAAAAGCGTTAAGGGAAGATATGCAAACATAAATACAAGGCTTGAAAATACCACTCTGTAATCCCCTGTCGGTCAAAATATTATAGTATTAATTATTGTACCTTGTTTGCCGATAATAGTCAAGTGCTGTGCAATGATGTTATTCTGCTGTTGAAATAAATAATCAAATATGTTATGATTAATATGTAAAATTTATCAAAAAAATAAACAAGGAGAGATCAAAACATGAAAAAACATCAAAAGCTTATAAGCGTGGTTTTGTCCGCACTTATGCTAACCTCAGCCTTTACAGTCGTTCCGACCTTTGCCGCAGAGCTTCAGGCGGAGCAGTGCGTGGGAGGCGACCTGCCTGCAAGCGGCTCGACCGCAAACTGCAGATGGACGTTCAACGAAACCACCGGATTGCTCACGATCACCGGAAGCGGCGAGATGGATCTGGATAAATATTTCGTGAACGGCAACACCAAGGTCAAAGAGATCATAATCGGCAACGGCATAACCAGCATATCGCCATACACCTTTTACGGAGCTTACGGGCTGAAAAAGGTCACGATCCCGTATTCGGTCGAGAAAATAGGCAACTACGCCTTTGAGTTCTGCAAGGATCTGGAAACCGTTGTTACCGATCAAACCGGAATGAGCAAGCTAAAGACTATCGGCGGCGGAGCGTTTTACGGCTGTGAATCGCTTAAATCCTTTAATATGAATCAGGGCTTGACTTCGATCTCCTACTCCGCATTTGTTAATACCGGAATCACCACCTTTGTGATCCCCGAATCTGTCAAGACCCTCGGCGAACACTGTATTGGCTTCAATTATGAAAATTCAGAATACACCAAGGTTGAAGAAACGGTTATTTACGGTGTGAGAGACACTGCCGCCGAAACTTACGCAAACAATCATGAATTCACCTTCTATGGCACCACATGGGAATTCAATACTATTACGGGCGTTTTGAATATCTACGGCAAAGGAGAAATGGAGCTTCCGCAATATTGGATGGACTTCCTTTATGAGAACGCGAAAGACGTTACCAGAATAATTATAGACGACCGCATCACGACTGTCAGTGCCTATGCTTTTTACTACGGTACAGCCGTGGATACCGTGTTCCTGCCCGAAAATCTGACAAAGATCGAAACATACGCTTTTGAATTTTGCAAAAAGCTAAAAAATCTCACCTTGCCCCAAAGCACCAAAAGCATAGGAAACGGAGCGTTTTACGGCTGCACCTCATTGAACAAGGTGACTATCAACGAGGGACTGAAAAGTATTGCCAGGGCGGCGTTTGTCAACACTGCGCTGACTTCTGTAAAAATCCCGAAAAGCGTTACCTATATCGGCGACTACGCTTTGGGCTACACCTATCAAAACAAAACCTATACAAAGGTGGACGGCTTTACGATCTACGGCGACAGGGGCACCGAAGCCGAGAGATACGCCAAAGCTAACGGCTTCAATTTTGTTGCTCAGGAATATATCCAAAATGTGAACGTAAGCTTTGCAGAGCCTGCGGCGGACGAGACGGTGAGCTTTGCCGTATATAAGGATAACTACGACTGCGGGTTTATCACCTCGCTTTTCGTACAAAACGGCACGGGTCTTGAATTCAATTACAAAAAGAACGGCTCAAGCACATATATGAAGCCCGGCGATGTTTTCCAAGCCGGAACAGCCTACACCGCAACGGTTTGGCTGAGCACTTCAAAGGAAAACACCTTTTTTGACGACGAGCTTGAGGTTTATTTCAACGGCAAAAAAGCAAACGTTCAAAAAATCACTTCCGGAATTGTCTGCGCAACCCTTGAATACACAGCCCAAGAAAAATACATTCCCGGAGACGTGAACGAAAACGGCTATGTTGACATCGGCGACGCAACAATGATACAATATCACCTTGCCGATCTGCTCGACGCACCGCTCACCGAAAATCAGCGCAAGGCGGCGGATTTTGACGATGACGGAGAAATAACGATAGGCGACGCGACCATGATACAGTATTACCTTGCAGACCTGTTTTATGGCTGAGTGCCGCAGGAAACATTTTTTACTTGATGAAAACAGCGGTTCATAGGCTTATTATTATCGCAAGCTAAAAAACACATGGAAAAAGACTGACTCAAAACTCGAAAGGGTTTTGAGTCAGTCTTTGCTTTTTTGTATAGCAGATTTATAAATGGATACTGATTCAAAATCATTAATTTAGCAAAACGTTGACGGTGTTTTGGAATTCATTCAGCAGACATTTTTTATTTGTGAGAATTCTTTATACTTTTAGAAATTGATTTATGATTTGGAGTTGTTTAACCGAAACAAATAATCAAGTAATTTTTTGTAAGCAACTGTTTTATCGCCGTTTATATAATCATCAATAAAATAATCAAGAAATGGTACAATCATGGCTTCAGAATCTTCAATTTCACTTTCGTCGTCTTGAATACGAAAAAGAATAATTTTAATTTGTTTCTCAAATAGTTTTTTTCTAATAGCATATCCGATTTCAGCTGATACACTGCGTTTATAAGGCGAGACAACGAGCAAAACATCACTCTTTTCTATCTCTTTGTAGTAAATCAATTCAACCTTTTTCATTTGTTCTATGCTAATGCCATTATTATTTATTGATTCTTGTAAAAATACTTCAAAACCATTTTTTGTTAGCACATCTGTAATTTCTCTATTGATTATTATGTGCTTTTGATATTTAGATGCAATATATATTCTCATAAGCTTTATCTCCTAAATAACATTCTATTCATCTGTTCCAAATAAAGCAAGAAGGCATATTGACAAAACTAAGTAAATCAGAAAGAACATTATGCACATTGTTTGCTTAGTAAAATCATTAATATTTAAAAAGCTAGTTACAGTCATTCCTAGGGTGAATACACCTCCAAAAATCTAATTTAGAATCTGTCTGCCTTTCTTATGATTTCTAATTGAATTAATACCTCGATATGTACGATTTTGCTTTTTTGAAGGTGGTTTTTAAATTTTCTCTGCTGTGTTTTTGTTGTATTGATGTCGTTCTTTACAAAAAGCGCGCAGACAAAGCTAATCAGTCTACGCGCTTAAAAAATATTTTTATTTATACAGTCGGGAACAAAGGGCTTTTCTTTGCTATTCTGTCTGCCCGACCGAAATTGTTCATTGTCAATTGTCCATTGTCAATTGATTTAAGCTTTTCCAACAGAACCGAAGAGCTCCATCTTCTCCTTAACGGTCGCCTTGATAGCCTCTGCGCCCGGTGCGAGGAGCTTTCTTGGGTCAAAGCCCTTGCCAACAAGATCCTTGCCCTCTTCGATGTACTTTCTTGTTGCTGCCTGGAACGCAAGCTGACACTCTGTGTTTACGTTGATCTTTGAAACGCCGAGCTCGATCGCCTTTTTGATCATGTCAGCCGGGATTCCGGTTCCGCCGTGAAGAACAAGCGGCATGTCGCCTGTGAGCTGCTGGATAGCGTCAAGAGTCTCAAAGCTGAGTCCCTGCCAGTTTTCGGGATATTTTCCGTGGATGTTGCCGATGCCTGCGGCAAGCATTGTAACGCCCAGGTCTGCGATCATCTTGCACTCCTGAGGATCTGCACATTCGCCTGCGCCGATAACGCCGTCCTCTTCGCCGCCGATAGAGCCTACCTCAGCCTCGATCGAAAGTCCAAGCTCGTTGCAGGTCGCTACAAGCTCCTTTGTCTTTTCGATGTTTTCTTCGATCGGATAGTGTGAGCCGTCGAACATTACCGAGCTGAAGCCTGCCTCGATGCACTTCTTTGCGCCCTCGTATGAGCCGTGGTCAAGGTGAAGAGCAACCGGAACAGTGATGTTGAGCTCTTCGAGCATTCCGTTTACCATGCCTACTACGGTCTTGTAGCCGCACATATACTTTCCTGCGCCCTCGGACACACCGAGGATAACAGGTGAGTTAAGCTCCTGAGCTGTGAGCAGGATCGATTTTGTCCACTCAAGGTTGTTGATGTTAAACTGTCCTACTGCGTAGTGACCGGCTTTTGCCTTTGTAAGCATTTCTTTTGCGTTTACTAATGGCATTTTTATCTTCCTTTACAAGTAAATTTCAGCGAAAAAGCGTCCCAGTCCGCCGAGTTGTTTACATTATACTACAAAATCAACTAAAGATAAAGCATTTTTTAAAATTTAATTGATAATTATTTATACAGCCCGGCGATTAACAAAAGATTGATTTTGATTGTGATTAGTTGTATAATAAATTCAGTAGATTAATATTGATTATTAAACACAATGGAGGATATTATGGATAATCAATTTGATAACGGCTATAATCCTGCCGAGCCTCAGCGTCCCTTTACCGAAAGACCCAAGGGCGAAGAACAAAATCCGGCTGACGCTTCGGCTCCTAACGACGCAAGAGTTTATGTTCCCGAAACGGAAAAAAGCTCTCAGCCGCAAACAAGCGGTTTTGAAGCGACCCCCGAGAACATCAGCAAATATCCGGAGCAGGACAATACCCAGGTTTATTCCGGACATCCGGAGCCTCAAGCTAAGCAGGCGTTTCCGAGCGAGCCGGCAGCTCCCGTTGAACAGACATTTCGCGGTGAACAGGCGTTTTCGGTTCGGCAGGCTTTTTACGGCAAACAGGGATTCCCGACTCAGCAGCCGGCTTCCGGCGAACAGGCTTTTCCAAACGAGCCGGCGTTTCGCGGCGAGCAGCCGATCCCAAATCAGCAGGCGTATCGCCCTGTTCAGCAGATGAACTATGCTCAGGGACAGCCGAGAAATCAGGGCTTTGTGCCTGAACCGCCGCTTGTTAATTCTAACAGAAATCAGGGCGGCTTTGAGCCGCAGACATATAACCCGATCCGGCACACGGCGACGTTTTCAAATTCTCAGCGCGAGGATCGCGGCTATCAAGGCTATGATCCGACGGTCGGCGTTAATCCTCAGCAGCCTGTGGGCTATCAGGGCTATCAGCTGCCGGTCAATCAGCCGCCGGTCAATCAACCGCTTGTAAATCAACTGCCGGTCAATCAACTTGATCCCTATTCTTCTCCATACGACAGAAAGCCCGAGGCGTCGGCTCAGCAGGGTGCAAAAAAGTCAAACACCGGTCTTATCGTTCTGATAATCGTTCTGGCTTCGCTGCTTGCGGCGAGCGTTGCAGGTCTTGTTATTTACATTGCGATGAACTCCCCGAGCGGACAATCAGAAAAGAATAACAGCCCGATACAGGGCTTTACACTGCCCAACGGCTTTAATAACGGCGAGGACGAAAAAGGAAAAAAGGAAACCGTGCCGGAATTTGACGACAGCGACTACAGCGACAAGGTCAACCCCGATTACAAGGGTCTTGAGCTCAACAAAAAGCCTGAGGACAGCAAGAATGTGGGAGCGGAATACGCTTATTCAAAAATCAGCGATTCCGTTGTCGGAATAATGTGCTTTGCCAACGAAGACAGGAACACAGATGAATTTGCTTCTCAGGGCAGCGGCATTATTATCAGCGAGGACGGATATGTTATCACAAATTCTCACGTGATCGGCGACAGCAAGAAACGCTACCTTATTTCTGTTTATACCTCCGACGGCAAGGAGCACAATGCCGGCGTTGTGGGCTTTGACACCCGAACCGACATCGCGCTTCTCAAGATCGACGGCGCAGAGGGACTGAGCCCGGCAGAGTTTTGCGACTCGGATTACGTTGAGCTTGGCGAGGATATCATGGTTGTGGGCAACCCCGGAGGGATCGAGTACCGCAACTCAATGACCAAGGGTATCGTGTCGGCTCTCGACCGCGAAAGCTCAACAAGGAGCATTGTCAAATATATCCAAACCGACGCTGCAATTAATCCCGGAAATTCCGGCGGCCCCACGGTGAACATGTACGGTCAGGTCATCGGTATCGCTTCGGCAAAGATCGTTTCGGAGCAGTTTGAGGGAATGGGCTTTGCGATCCCGTCAAACACCGCCAAGCAGATCGTAGACAGCCTTATGAAGCACGGATATGTTGAGGGCAGGGTGAGGATCGGAATTTCAGGAACTGCGCTGACATATTCCGAGGCTCAGTATTACGAGGTTCCACAGGGAATTTTGGTTGATACCGTTGATCCCGAGGGCCCTTGCGGAGACTGCGGCCTTGCCCAGGATGATATCATCATAGGCGTTGACGGCAAAGAGGTTGTCAACTTCTCCCAGGTTTATGAGATCCTGGAGGAGCACAAGGAAGGCGATAAAATCATGATTAAGTATTATCGCAAGAGCGACGACTCCGAAGAAGAAGTCGAGATCACGCTCCAGGCAGACAAATAATTTTATCTCTAATATATACTGCTATACCGCCGGTCAAGCCTTTCATAAGGAATGATCGGCGGATTTGTTTGCCAATTGACAATGGACAATTGACAATGGAAAATTTCGGTCGGGAAGATAGAATTTATTTAAAAAACACGTCTGTTCCCGGTTGTATTTATATTTATTTAGCAATATTTTTCCTTTCAGACAGTAGGGGCGCACAGAAGAAAAATGAATAAAGAATAAAGAATAATGAATAATGAATAATTTCGGTCGGGCAGATAGAATTTATTTAAAATAAACTATACCCTATAAAACGGACACGTCAAATTGAGGGAAAGCAGAGGACGTCCCTAAAAAACGGACACCCAAAAATTGCGAAACCCCGAAAAAAGG
>OMZU01000027.1 GCA_900315605.1 uncultured Eubacteriales bacterium
CTATCCTCCATGTTGGTAAAGCAAAAAGCATTATACCATAATTATATTTGTTTTTTACACTCAATTTCAAACTTGTACTTGACATTGGGTACACTCTAGGTCGTGCAGACAGAATTTATCAATGATAAACGTTTGTTCCCGATGATATTTATATTTGATAAATATTTTTTTACCTTAACTAATCGTAGGTGCGACCATTGGTCGCCTTTGAACTAACTTCCCATTTTATATCAAACTGTTTTTTTAGGAACCATTGTTTACCCACAAGTCATCATATAACATGATCGTTTGGCGCACAGGCGACCAATGGTCGCCCCTACAAAACGATATATAGAAAACATAATCAAAGAGGTGCTTATAAACATTTCCGAAACGTGATTGTCATATGGAAGCATTTTCGGGCAACCGACGTTTGATATAACCACCGACCTTTCTTCTCGGCGTAAAAAACTCGGCGTAAAAAACGTCATTAACAAACGTCGGCATTTTCGGGTCACCGACGTTTGATACATCACCGACCTTTCTTCTCGGCGTAAAAAACTCGGCGTAAAAATAACTGTTTTGTCATTGACAAAACGGTTATTGGTATTGTTTATCGGAGTTTGTGCATTTATAATAAAAATACAAATATTCGGCATTGAAAATATATTTGATTTTGTGAAAGGAGAAACAAATGAAAAAAATCGTATCAGCAATAATAGCAGCATGTGTGCTCTTGTCTGCTTTTCCGATAACCGCGTTTGCGGCGAACGGTCCCAGTCAGTTTAAGTTTGGAGACTACTACCTCGCTTACATAAGCGTGTATGACGTCGAGACCGATTCCGGCTTTAGGCTTTACGACCCCAACGCCGAGGTTTCTCAGCCTCCCGACGGAATAAGCTACGACCTTGCGACAAACACAATTACGCTTAACAATTTTAAGAAACCGCTTACCGAAATCTACACCAACATGATGGGCGACGATCTGCGGCTCACGATAAACGGCGAGTGCGAGCTTGGTCGTATTCTTATTTACGGCGACGGCTACGGCGGAAGCCTTACGATCGACGGCACAGGCACTCTCACCGTGAATGCCGACAAGAAAAACTACAGCGGGATCTCGCTCCTCGCCGAGACAAGCGATTCCACCCTGACCCTGGGCAAGGACGTTAAGGTGAATATCTACGGCAAGGAAATTGCCGTTATGATCAACGCCACCGCCTGCGACAGTCTTGACAAAGCGGTTGTTATGAAAAACGGCGATTCTCCCAAGGAATTTATCAAGGAGCGCATTGAGTACGACGAGCCGGAATATATTGAGATCCTGCGCATTGAAGAGGGCTGGACAAGGCTTGAGGGCGTCAAGGTGACCCGCGCCTCTGACCCGGACGGCATTTATTGCGTGGAAATCTACGAGGAGGACGGCGAGAAGCTTTATTTTGTCAAGAAGTTTGACGGTCTTGAGGGTTATGATGTTCTGACCCAGGACGTCAGCTTCAAGGTCGATCCGATGACCGAGGAAGAATTTGAAAGCTCGGAATATTCTATAGTTACCGACAACCTGCCGATACAGCTGCTCTACACCAACTATGAATATGAAAAAACTCACCGTGGCTGGGCGTCAAAGAGGGTTTATAACGCCGAGGATCCCGACGGGATCTACTGCGCAGGCTACGTGTGGTACGGAACCGGCTCAACCGACCGTGACCCCGACGAATACATTATTTACCGTCTGATTTGGGACGAGGGTATGGACGGCTATGTCAGAGACGAAAGTCTGGAAACCCTGTACCTTGATGCGGACGAGTTTGCCGCTTCTCCGTATGAGATCGTTTATGACGAGATCAAAGAACCGCAGTACGTAAAATACTGGTACTACAACGAGCCGGGCGAGGACAATTATGAAGCGTCCGCTCAGGTCATGAACTACTCCGAAGACCCCGACGGCATATACGTATTGTCATACACATATACGAGCACACACGGAAACGGGACCGTATCTACCGGATACTACATTGACGAGCTTTATTACGACGAGGAAAACGACTGCTATTACCGCGACCCCGACGGCGAGTTCGGAACAACAAGCTATGATATAAGCACCGAGGACTTTGAAACCTCAGGCTTCACCAAGGCATACACCACTACCTACAAGCCTCAGGAGATCCACTATCTGACCGAGGATTACAAGTTTGAGTATTACGCCTACAAGGGTGTACAGGCTTCAAACATCTACGATCCGGGTGCGGTCTACGTTGCAGAGGCTTACCATTCCGGCGACCCTGACACAACTCCGATCGAGGGCTACTATTTCCTCAGATTAGTTTATGACGAGGCAAAGGGTCACTATTATGAGGACGAGGAATGCAGCATGGAAAAGCTTGCTGTTGACGAGCTTGAAGAAAACGGCTTCCGCATTGAGACCGCGGAGCAGCCGATCGATTTCTATTCCAGCGGTCTTGTTGAAAACTTCTCAATGCCGGTATACACCGACAGCGAGGGCAACCGCTATCTGGTAAGAGGCAACGAAGTTTATAACTACGGCGATTTCAGCATGATAGATTATTTCGGAAAGGTTATGTATGTTCCGGTTCTTAACACAGAGGTTTCTCTGAGCGACCTGACCGCGACAAAAATGCACTACGTGACCGACTTCTACAACTTCCACACCAAGGCAGGTGAATTTGCCTATGGTTCCGGCGACCAACCCGGCTACATCTTGGGCGACGTTGACGGCGACGGAGAAGTTACGATAAACGACGCAACAACTATACAGTATTACCTTGCGGAATTGCTGCAAGCTCCGCTGACAGAAACACAAAAACTGGCTGCGGATTTCAACAAAAACGGAATCATTGATATCAGCGACGCAACCATGATACAGTATTTACTCGCAGACTTGTTGTAATATACAGGTCATATTTGAAATACACCCCAATAAAAAGGCTGCTGCAAGTCCAAAAGGTCTTGCAGCAGTCTTTTACTCCGGGCAGATGGCTCGGGTTTGATCCAAACCTCGGTTGCCCGAAAATGCCTTCATTTATTGATTGCGTTTTTACCTTACGTTGATTCAAAACTGTTGCCCATAAATGCATAATAATAATCTTTAATTTATTATCGTCGGTCAACTGTCGCGGCTTTCAATTAGGGCAATACCGCATAATTCCGGTGCGCGGATTGTGTAGTCAGATTTTTCGTCAGAATGTACAAATAATCAGTGTGCATACTGACGTATGGATACTGATTTTTGGGCAGTCTGACGGAATGTTGTCTGTTTTCTTATTGTCTGAGCAGAAATTCTATGATATAATAAAGGCAAACATGAAAGGCGGCTTTGTCATGAGCTTTTGCGAAAATCTAAACGAATATTTGAATCAGCTTAATTGCAGCGGACGAAGGCTGGCGGAGCTTTCGGGGATCTCCGAGATCTCGATCAGCCGCTTTCGCCGAGGCGAGCGCGTTCCCGCGCGTGACAGCGACAAGCTCAAGAGCCTTGCGCACGGACTTTGCAAAGCCGCCGAAGCAGAGGGGATCAAGCTTGACGAAGAGTCGGTTCTGACAAAGCTTGCTTCATCTGCGCCCGAGGCGGATAAGCTGAACTATCCGGCGTTTCTCTCAAACCTCAAAGCCGCGCTCTCTGCTCTTGGGATCACCAACAACGAGCTTGCGCGCGAGCTGAACTACGACCCGTCATATATATCCCGGATCCTTTCGGCACAGCGCAAGCCTGCCGACACAGGCAAATTTGCTTCCTCGGTCGCCGCCTTTATTGCCGAGCGATGCTCCGACTCAGATTCGCTTTCGCTGTTGAACGAGCTGTTCCCTGCTGATTTCAACTCCGCGTCGGGCAGCGCGCCCTCGGTCTCCGAGATCGTCAGCCGACTTTGTTCAACCGAGATCAAGCCGGAGCCCGAGCCGATATTCAGCTTTTTGGAAAAGCTAGACGAATTTGACCTTAACGAATATCTTAAAGCAGTCCGCTTTGAGGTGCCAAACACCTTTGACGCCCCCAAAAATCTTCCCGAAATCAAGTCTTACTACGGCATTGAGGAAATGAAGCAGGGCGAGTTGGATTTCCTCAGATTAGCAGCAGCCTCCAAGGAAGGCGGCAATGTTTTTCTCTACACCGATATGCCGATGCACTCAATGGCAGCAGACAATGCGTTCACAAAAAAATGGATGCTCAGCATGGCAGCTATGCTGAAAAACGGACTGAACCTCCATGTTATACACGACGTGAACCGACCGCCCGAGGAAATGCTGATCGGACTTGAAAGCTATATACCAATGTATATGACCGGGTTGATCACTCCGTATTATCTAAAAAAGCCGCAGGGAGAGGTCTTTTTGCACCTGCTCAGAGTTGCCGATTCCGCTGCGCTGACAGGAGAGGCGATCTCGGGATATCATTCAACCGGAAGATACACGCTGTATCAGTCCGAAAAGGACGTCGGTTTTTACCGCGGTCTGGCAGAGCTTCTGCTCAAAAAAGCCGCGCCGCTCATGAAGATTTATCGCGCCGACAAACAAAACGAATTTGACAAAGCCGTATCCTCGCTTCTCGGCTCAAGCGATGTAAAACTGATCTTATCCGGACTTCCGCTGTTTACAATAGACAAGGATCTGCTTAAAAAAATCCTTATCAAAAACGGGGCCGACAGAGAAGCCGCAGACAAGCTCCTGCTTCGCAGGGAATATGAATTAAATATCGTTGAAAATCTGCTCAGCCGTCACAGCTTATCGCTTGAGATCCCGATACGCTGCGAAGCAGAGCAGGTCAGCCTGCCGGTTTGCTCGTCGTATTATGACAAAGAGATTTTCTACACTCCCGAGGAATATCAGGCGCACCTAAGCAGCACGCGTAAATTTGCCGCTGCAAGAGAAAACATGAGCCTTTTTGAGTCCTCGGTCCAGCCCTTTCAAAACATTCACATCACCGTTTCAAAGGGAAAGGGCGCGATAATCACCAAAGGCAACGCGCCGACCATCAATTTTGTTATCACTCACCCCAGGCTGGTCAGCGCGATCGAGAGCTTTAAGCCGCCGATCACAGATTAACAAAGGCAGCACATTATGAACAGTCAAAATATTTTGAGCCGGGCGATCAAGCTTTCGGTACCCATCATGATCCAAAACGCAATAACAAACGCAGTCAGTCTTGTTGACCATATAATGGTCGGCAGCCTGGGCACGGAAGCGATGACCGCCGTTTCTATAGTCGGACAGCTTTTGTTTGTTTTCGCGCTTGCGATTTTCGGAGGCACCTCGGGCTCGGGGATCTACGCCGCCCAGTTCTACGGACAGGGAAACACCGAGGGTGTTCGCGCGGCAACAAGAATGAAAATTTGGGTCTGCATGTTCTGCACCCTTGCAGGAACCGCGCTTTTGCTTTTTGCAGACAGCTTTTTTATCAATTTGTATCTTCACGGTCAAAGCACCGAGATCGACGCTCTGCTCACGCTTGACAAAGCCAAGGAATATCTGCACATCATGCTGCTCGGACTTCCGGCAATGGCGGTCACACAGATCTATGCAAGCTCCCTGCGCGAAACCGGCGAGAGCGTAAAGCCTATGGCGGCAGGCATTGTTTCTGTTGCGGCAGACATCATTTTGAACTGGCTGTTGATTTACGGCAGCCTGGGCTTTCCGAAAATGGGCGTTGCAGGAGCCGCCGTTGCAACGGTGATCGCAAGATATATCGAAGCTGTTGTGCTTGTGGCATGGTCGTACCTAAGACGAAAAAACCACCCGTTCATCATCGGCTTGTGGCGCACTTTGCTGATCCCGCGCGAGCTTTGCCGCACGATGCTTGTAAAAACCATCCCGATATTCCTCAATGAATTTTTGTGGGCGGCAGGCATAGCCGCGCTCACACAATGCTACTCGATCCGCGGACTTGAGGTGGTTGCCGGCATAAACATTTCAAACGCCCTGTGCAACCTGCTCAACGTGGTTTTTGTCGCGCTGGGACACGCAGTCGGAATACTTATCGGACACACCCTGGGCGCAGGAGCCTTTGAACGAGCCAAAAAGGAATCCTTTACGCTGACATGGTTCACCGCCGTGATCTGTTTGGGACTGACCGCAATACTCATCATGCTTTCGGGCGTATTTCCAAATGTTTACGACACCACCGACGAGGTGCGAGATTTGGCGACCGATTTTATAATCGTGACTGCGTTGTTCTTCCCGGTGCAGGGAATTTTGAACACGCTGTATTTTACGCTGCGCTCCGGCGGAAAAACGCTTGTCACCTTTATCTTTGACAGCGTGTTCTCATGGACGGTCACAATGCCGCTTGCCCTCGCGCTGTGCTTTTTGACCGATATGAATATTATCGCCGTTTATGCGATCGTTCAGTCGGCAGACATCATCAAAATAATAATAGGCGCAGTGATGATAAAAAAGGGTATCTGGGTAAGCAACCTTACCGAAGAATTTACAGCGTGACGCTACACCCGGCAGTGTGACGCTGCACCCGGCTCCGCCTATATTTGCCTTTTCCTTAAGGCAACACCGCATTACTGATCTGTGTTAATTCTATTTTCCAAACAGATCCGAATGTGAACCTGTTGCAGTTGCAGTCAGAATAAGTATATTTTCCTTTATTTGATAAATAAGCAGCCAATCCGGCTCTATATGACATTCTCTGAAGTCTTTTAAACTGCCTGTCAGTTGATGGTCATGGTTTTTATCAGGCAATGGTTGTCCATTTGCCAAAACGTCAAGCACTGCCGTAAGCTTTGATATATCCTTTCCTCGCTTCCGCATTTGCTTCACGTTACGTTTCATTTCATTGGTAAACTCAATTTGATACACAAATCATTCCTCCAACATAGCTTTTACCGCTTCCTCAGCCGAGTTGTAGGGACCATGTAGGTTCACCCGGTTGCGGGTGTCGTAAACAGCCTGACGAAAGCTTTCCGGCAGGGAATGGCGCACCTCAAACGGCAATCCGTTATTTTCAACAGCGACTGTCAAAAAAATCCTGACGGCAGTTGAAGTATCTAAGCCCAGACTTGAAAAAAGCGTATCTGCCTGTGCTTTAAGCTCATCGTTTACTCTAACCTGTATATTAGCCATAGTGATTCCTCCGTAATAGTATTTCAATAATATTTTATTACTCTATTAATGATTTGTCAATACAAATTTCCATTTTTATGATTAAATCAATACCACACATCTAAACCGAGCGGTATTGTTTTATTTAAATAACACTTGACAAAAGTTTTTATGTGATATATTATCATTGCAACATGTTGTTAAATACTATTACAAAAAAATATTTACAATGAGGGTTAATCCCTATGAAAAAAATTGTAGCTATTCTTCTATCTATTTCATTAATTCTGAATATTTCGGTCACTTGTATGGCTATGGAAGAAAAGAATTATAGTCCAAATATATCATCTGAGACTTACGAAATTGAATTATCTCTTAATGACTTAGAAAAAGGAATAGATGTGTATGCTATACAAAATGCAGATGGATGTATAGAAATTGTTAAATCAAACGAAACACAAGTCAATAATAGAAGTGCTTCAACCGTTGCAACTTTTCATGTAGGTTTAACAAGAGTACAAACAAATAAAGGAATACTGACTTGGAATGCAGTAATGCCACAATTAAAAAAGTCACTGGTACAATTTATTGTAAATCAACAAGTGGTTTATTCCCAACAACATACTGTTCAACATCCATTATATGTCCATACCTTGACGGAACAGAAGGACGCGCAAGCGGAGGAACATCGTCATTTTACATACCATCACCAATTTCATCCATTAGAGTTGGATATTCAAACGTATATTTAAGGCAATACCACATAATTCAGGTGTGCGGATTGCGCAGTCAGATTTTTCGTCAGAGTGGACAAATAATCAGTGTGCATACTGTCGTATGGATACTGATTTTTGGGCAGTCTGACGGAATAATATGCAAGCAAGGCGTGCGCCGCGAATTGTGCGGTGTTGCCTTAAAATCCATAACAAATTTAATATATTTTGGAAGTGGAAGTTCGGTTGTAAACAAATAATAAAAGGTGCAAAATGCTTAACAGAATTGATTTTTCCGAAAGAAAGTCTCAGATATGGGATAATACTCAAATTTTAGATTTAACAGAACTAAACCCTGATAACCTTGAATACATTATCACGCCAGACGAATCGGTTTTCGTTCGTGACGAAAAAAAGAATTATTCGCCGGATTTCAATGAAGTTTTTCAGGTAGTAGATAAATCTTTATATCTAAAGCTTTTGATATCTAATATGTATTATTTTTACAAATGCTTTGGAATAATGCTGACTTCTCATATGATTTGTAACGCTTTAAATGTAAATGTACATATGTTGAACAAAATATGTATGCTTTTTAAAAGCGTTATTCTTGACGAAAGCTATCCGATTACTATGCAGGACAAAACAGTTAAGAAAATTCAGTCTCTTCAGATAACAGGATTATCAAAAGAAGGTATTCTGTTGGCCGAAAAGCTTACGAAAAACGATTGCTTAAGAAAACTGTACAGTGGAAACATCAGTAATGATTTTAAAGAAACAGCTTGCTTTCGATACGTTCCCGATGACAAATCGGTTAATGACAAAGCTTGGCAGACTTTTGTCGATAATATAATGTCAGACAGTTATTTGAAAGTCTGCGGAACACTCAATGTATCCGTTATGTCAATCGACGAACTGAATCATTCCGGATTGTGCAAAGCTTTATTCGGAAAAACTCAGGAGCTTTATCTGTTAAACTACGATTTGGAATTTAACGGAGCTTCATATTTTGTAAAGTATCTTCATTGGTTATAATTATTACAAAAAAATCGTGCGGTTGGGTTTATCGCCCTAACCGCACGATTTATTATTTATTTTTTTTGATTATCTCAGCTTAACTCCGATTTCTCCGAGGTTTTCAACGACCTTGTCCATGATCTCCTGAACCTCGTTTGAGGAAAGCGTTCTTTCGTTTGAGGAGAACTCAAAGCGTACGGTCACGCTGTGGATCGTGTCGGTGTCGTAGGTGTCCACGATTTTGGTGTTTTTGAGGATCTCTTTGCCCTCGTTCTTCCAGCACTCGGAAAGCTTGCTGAACAACATTCCTGCCGGGAGCTCAAGGCTGAGATCGTAGTCGATCGGCGGGAACTTTGACGGCTCGTCATAAAGGATCGAAGCGTTCTTGACCGCGCCGAAGGCGTTCATATCAAGCTCTGCAAAAACAATATTCGCCTTTTTGTCGATATTTTTGCCGACAACCGGGTGAACGATTCCGATTTTTCCGATCTCAACTCCGTCAAGCATGATCTTGTTGAGGTTTACCGGGTGCTCATAGCTGTGCTCAGGCTGAGCCTCCTCAAAGGTCAAAGCCTTGTGCTTGAGGTCGTCGGCAATAACCGCGAGCATATCTCTGAGTGAAAGATAGAGCTCCTTTATATCTCTTTGCTTGCTGAAAAGCGTTACGGCAAGAAGCTTCTTTTCAACGCAAAGATCGTTCTCGTCCATGCCCGTGACCGCTCTGCCGATTTCAAAGATGCCGAACTCCGGAGCGTAGCCGATATTGGTCTTGACCTGGCAAAGCTGGGTCGGGATCAGCGATTTGCGGATCGTCTCGATATTCGGGTTTGTTGCGTTGGCAAGCTTGATATTCGGCTCGACCGGGATGCCCAAAGCCTTTTGCTCGTCGTTGTACGCCCAAACGTAGGAATGAAGCTCGTGAAGATCATATCTCTTTACGAGGATATCCTTGATTTTTTCCTCGTCGCTCTTGACCTCGTCCATTCTTACAGGATAAAGCGGCGAGCGCGTTGTGTGGATCTCAAAATTATCGTAGCCGTAGATTCGGGTGATCTCCTCGATGATATCAGCCTTCATGGTCACGTCCTTTGTGGCTCTCCACGACGGAACCGTAACGTCAAAGGTATCTCCGCTCAGGCTTGCCTTAAAGCCCAGGCTTTCAAGGGTTTTGAGTATAGTATCGTTGCCGATCTCGATTCCGGTATATTTGTCAACAAACGCCTTGTCAAAGGTCAGCTCAACGGTATCGTAGCGGAAGGCGTACTCGTCGGTGAGCGAGGAAACGACCTTAACTCCGCCGTCGTATTTTTCGAGCAGATTCATAAAGCGCGCAATAGCCGGAACTGTCATTTCGGGGTCAAGGCTCTTTTCGTAGCGCATTGAAGCGTCGGTGCGGTGAGCCAGACGAACGGTCGATTTGCGGATAGAAGCCGCGTCAAAGGTCGCCGATTCAAGGGTGAGCGTTGTGGTATCGTCCACGATCTCGCTGTCGAGGCCGCCCATTATTCCTGCGATCGCGACCGGAGTATCGTCGTTGCAGATCATGAGGGTATTTTCGTCAATATTTCTTTCAACGCCGTCAAGGGTTTGGAAAACAAACGGTTGGTCAAAACGCTTTATGCGGATTTTGCCCACCTTGCGCGAATCAAAGGCGTGCATAGGCTGACCCATTTCGAGCATAAGATAGTTTGTGAGGTCGGCGAGGAAGTTGATCCCCCTCATTCCGCAGTAGAAAAGGCGGATCCTCATGTTGACCGGGCTGACGGTGCGTGTTATATTTTCAACCTGCAAGCAGCTGTATCGCTGGCAAAGCGGATCTTCGATCTTCATATCGAGCTGAGGCAGCTCCTTGTATTGCTCCAAATCAACGACCTCAAGCGGCTTGAGCGGTCTGCCCGAAAGTGCGGCAAACTCGCGCGCGATACCGTAGTGACCCCAAAGGTCGGGGCGGTTTGTAAGGGACTTGTTGTCAACCTCAAACACGATATCCTCGATCTCATAAACATCCTTGATGTCGGTTCCGTTTGCAACGTCCTCGGTAATGTTCATAATACCCGAATGGTCGTCGCTGATGCCGATTTCCGACTCGCTGCAGCACATTCCAAAGGAATCAACTCCGGCAAGCGGACGCGGAGCTATGGTGATATCGCCGATTTTTGCGCCGACCTTGGCAAAGGCGGTTTTCATGCCGACCTCAACGTTTGGCGCACCGCAGACAACCTGAGTAAGCTCAGGCTCGCCGGCGTCAACCTTTAGGATATGGAGCTTTTTGGAATCCGGGTGATTTTCTACCGATTTTATCTCGGCAACAACGATCCCGCTGATGTCCGAGCCCTTGTGAAAAATATCGTTTTCAACCTCTGCTGTTGAAAGTGAAAACTGCTGAATAAGCTTGATTTTGTCAAGTCCGCTGAGGTCTACAAAGTCCTCGATCCAATTCATTGATAAAAACATTTCGTGACCCTCCTTTTAGCAATTGTCATCCGTAAACTGCGCCAAAGCCTTGAGGCTTCCGCTGTTAAGATCGCGGATATCCTTGATCTTGTACTTCATCATCGCAAGACGTGTGAGTCCGAGACCAAAAGCAAAGCCGGTGTATTTGTCGGGGTCGATCCCGCCCTCGCGCAGAACGTTCGGATGGATCATACCGCAGGGGCAAAGCTCAAGCCAGCCGCTGTGCTTGCAGGAGGCGCAGCCCTCGCCGCCGCAGATAAGGCAGCTTATATCAAGCTCAAAGCCCGGTTCTACGAACGGGAAAAAGCCGGGGCGCAGCCTAACCTTAACGTCTCTTTGGAACACCTCGGAAAGCATGGTTTTCATAAAGAAAATCAGGTTTGAAATAGAAATGTCCTTGTCAACCATCATGCCCTCCATCTGGAAGAAGGTGTTTTCGTGGCTGGCGTCGGTTGCTTCGTTTCTAAAGCAGCGACCCGGGAAAATCGCCTTTATCGGCACGCCGTTTTCAATCAGGTTTTTGCCGTATTTTTTAAGAATTGCGTTTTGAGCCGCCGAGGTCTGAGACTTTAGAAGCTGGCCGTTTTCAAGATAATAGGTGTCCTGCATATCTCTTGCCGGGTGATGCTTTGGGATGTTTACCGATTCAAAGCACTCGTAGTCTGTAACCACCTCGGGATAGTCCTCAACGGTAAAGCCCATTGAGCGGAAAATCGACTCGCACTGACGCTGAACCAGCGTGATCGGGTGATAGGAGCCGCGCGAAAGGTCAACCGGAGTTGTAACGTCAAATTTTGGCATTGAGGCGATCTCGCTCTCGATCTCCTTTTCCTTCAGCTCTGTGATTTTTGCGTCGATCATCTCGGCAGCACTCGCCTTGAGCTTGTTCACCTCTGCGCCAAAGGTCTTGCGCTCCTCGTTAGAAAGCTCCTTCATGCCCTTGAGCAAAGAAGTGATGCTTCCCTTTTTGCCGAGATAGGCAACCCTGATTTTGTCAAGGTCAACAAGGTCGGCTGCCTGTTCAAGCTTTTGTTTGATTTCTTCTTTAAAAAGATCGATTCTGTTATCCATAAAAACCTCCTATGTGTGTGCCGGTGGGCACTTTTTCCGCCTTTTTATAAAATGATTTTTTGGTAAAGGTTCATCAACGGCGGGTCAAAAGTCAATGATATAAAGCAACACCTCGCAATCCGCACACCGTGAATTATGCGGTATTGCTTTAGCAAACGCCATTTTAGATTTCCATCGGGCATCCGCCGAAATCTCTAAGCCGCACTATCTTCACGACCGAAATCGTCAATCAAAAAGCCCCTGCGCAAAATAACTGCGCAGGGACGAAAATTCCGCGGTACCACCCTGATTTTTGCCCAAAGGGGCAAACACTCTCTGCCGTAACGGAGCAACCGTCGAAGCCTAATGATCCTCTTGCACAAAAAACGTTCAGCCTCGCCGCTCGTGAGCGAACTTCACCAAAATCCTCCGAAACTCGCTTTCAGCCGCGGCGAATCTCTCTGGGTCGGAAAACAAAGGCTACTCTCTCAGTCATAGCGTTTTGATATATTCTTTACTTCATATTTAATAATGATATCACCTTTCGCAGGGAATTTCAATAGTTTTTATGCGGTTTGGCGTAAAAAAACCTTATTTTTGTTGACTGTCACAGATAAAATCCTGCAAAAAACTTGAATTTTGCATTGTTTTATATTATAATAGGTTCAAAGGTGGTGTTTCCGTATGTTGGACAAAACTATGATTTTCTCACTCGGAGAAGAAAAGGACGATCAGATCAAAACAGGTTTGACAATTGTTTACGACGCGTTGAGGCAAAAGGGCTACAACCCGATAAACCAGATCGTGGGATATATTCTCAGCGAAGATCCCACATATATCACGACCTATAACAACGCGCGAAATATAATCAGCAAAATTGACCGTGACGACCTGCTGGAAGCACTGGTTAAATCTTATCTTAACGTATAATTACAGAAAGGATGATGCTTGTGGCAGAAACCAAAAAGCAGGATCAGGAGTTTTTTTCCTACAAGGGCAAGCCTCTTGTGCGCTGCGGCAATGAAATATATTACGGAAGCATGGAAGATCCATATGTGATCCGTTTGGAAATCAAGACTACGACCGAAAAGGACGGAGTTGAATTTGCCGACAAGGTGGCGGTCCAGCTTATGGCTACCGACCCGTACCTTTCGCCGAGGAGACAGCTTGTAAAGTCCTGCGAGAAGAACGGTCTTTATGTAGCGATGGACATTGCCGACATCTGGCTTGAACGCGCACTCAACAAAAAAGTATGATTCAAAAAGAGATTTGCTTCACGGCAAGTCTCTTTTTTCATTAATCAGGGAATTTCCTGACCACGCTGTTGTATGCGGTTGTTGTTCTCTGAGCGATTTTGATACTCCCTCCTGACTTTTGCTTTGAATATGAATTTTGGCGACAATCGGAACATATAATTTTTGACGCACTTTTTATCGGCAAGAAAAAATGCGTGACCCAAATGAGCCACGCAGAAAAACACAGCTCATTTGTCGCCAAACAAAACTTTTCATTACAACTCATTGCATATGAAAATTGAGCCTGTATTTTTACCCTAGTAAAAATATAAGCAACGAGTTGTAGAAATTTTAAGTTTTGTTTGGCATTTTAATAATATCACAATTGACTTCTGATTTCAATACTTTCTTGAATTTATGTACGATTTTAAAACACATAATATTGCTGACACTCTCTTATCTTATTTATATTGTTAAGCAAAAACAGTATTGAGCGCAAGCATAAAAAATCACGCGAGAAATTTTTGCGTCAATACGCAAAATATTCTCGCGTGTTATTCAGGCAATACCGCATAATTCTGATGCGCGGATTGCGTAGTCAGATTTTTCGTCAGAATGTACAAATAATCAGTGTGCATACTGAC
This sequence comes from uncultured Eubacteriales bacterium, assembly GCA_900315605.1. Classification (GTDB taxonomy): domain Bacteria; phylum Bacillota; class Clostridia; order Oscillospirales; family Acutalibacteraceae; genus Ruminococcoides. The sequence goes on from OMZU01000027.1 coordinate 14,155, forward strand.
GTATGGATACTAATTTTTGGGCAGTCTGACGGAATAATATGCAAGCAAGGCGTGCGCCATGAATTGTGCGGTGTTGCCTTCATTCTCTGCCTTTTGGTTTATTAAACTCCGTAAACGCTGAGCAAAATATTTTTGATCTCGTAGAGCTTCTTTGACAGGTCAACGTAATAGGTGTGCGGATTCTCGAATCTCTTTACCTCGTCCCAGAGCAGGTCGAGCTGAGCGGCGCAGTAGCCGGCGATTTCTTTGATAGAGGGCGATTCATACACACATTCGCCGCCCTTGAAAACAGGAACCAAAAGCTCCTTGGCGGTAAAATCGGTCAGGGTCTTGGTTTTCCAGGTCGCCATCGGGTCGAATATCGTTCTGGGCTTTTTGTCGTCAACGACTTCGTCATACACGCAAAGCTCGTCGGCGATCGCCTTTCCGCTCTCGTTGTCATAGTAGCGATAGAGCTTTTTGAAATGAGGATTGGTGATTTTTGCGGTGTTTTCGCTAACCTTGATCTTCGGCACGATCTCGCCGCCCTCGTCCTCAACGGCAACCAGCTTGTAGACTCCGCCGAACACCGGCGAACTGGACGAGGTGATCAGTCGCTCGCCCACGCCAAAGGTATCAACCTGCGCGCCCTGCATCATCAAATCGCGGATAAGGTATTCGTCAAGTGAGTTGGAGGCTGTGATGGTGCAATCGGTCAAGCCGGCTTCGTCGAGCATTTTTCGCGCCTTTTTGGACAGATAAGAGATATCGCCCGAATCAAGACGAATGGCGCATTTTGTCTTGCCCTGCGGCAAAAGCACCTCTTTGAAAACCTTTATTGCGTTTGGCACGCCGCTTTTGAGCGTATTGTAGGTATCGACAAGCAGGGTCGGGTTGTCGGGATAAAGCTCGCAGTAGGTTTTAAATGCGTCGTACTCGCTGTCGAACATCTGGATCCAGGAATGAGCCATTGTTCCGCCTGCCGGAACTCCGTAGAGCTCGTCGGTCAGGGTGCAGGCTGTTCCTGCGCAGCCGCCGATATATGCAGCGCGCGCGCCGTCAACCGCTCCGCTGGCTCCCTGGGCGCGGCGTGAGCCGAATTCGAGCACTGCCCTGCCCTGAGCCGCTCTTACGATCCTATTTGCCTTGGTTGCGATCAGCGTCTGGTGATTGACAGTGAGCAGCACAAAGGTCTCTATCATCTGAGCTTCGATCGCCGGAGCCCGGACTGTCATAACCGGCTCGTTCGGGAACACCGGCGTGCCCTCGGGAACGGCGTAGATGTCGCCGTGAAATTTAAAATTGCTCAGATATTCCAAAAACTGCTCGTCAAAGATCCCCTTTGTGCGCAGGTAGCTGATGTCGTCATCGCTGAAATGCAGGTTTTTGATGTAGCTTATCACCTGCTCAAGTCCGGCGGCAATGGCAAAGCCGCCGTTGTCGGGAACCTTGCGAAAAAACACGTCAAAATATACATTGCGCTTGTAAAAGCCGTTTTTAAAATATCCGTTTGACATTGTAAATTCATAAAAATCGCAAAGCATAGAAAGATTTTTCTCGTTCATTTTGCGCCTCCAAAATCACATTCAGTTATAGAAATAGTAATAGTAATACAGGCAACACCGCACAATTCATGCTGCACGCCTTGCTTGCATATTATTCCGTCAGACTGCCCAAAAATCAGTATCCATACGTCAGTATGCACACTGATTATTTGTACATTCTGACGAAAAATCTTATTGCCTACAGTCGGGAACAAAGGCGTTTTTATAATTAATTCTTTCTGCCCGACCGAAACTCCACACTCCACATTAAAAAGGCTTTCGCCTTGAATCGTGCAGTGTTTCTTTAAAAGCTGCCGGTCAGTGCCGCACCCCATTCGGCGGCAAGTCTGTCCATTGAATAAGCTGCGTTTGCCGGGCTGGTCGAGGGCAGCTTTTGCGCCCTTATTCCGGTTTTGGGATAAATATATTTTTCGTAGAGCCTAAAAGAAGCCGCTCCGTTGCAGAAGATCCTCTCTACACGGCTGTTGCTGAGGATAACGCTCAGGTCGTTTGCAACAACGTCCTTTATCGAGCTGTCCGACGAGCCTGTTATGGTGCAGCTTTGTATCGTATCCCACAGCGCGAGCCTGTGGCTGAGGATAAGGCGTGACTTTTCCTCGATCGTGCAGGGCGTTTCTTCTCCGAAAATCAGGGCAAGCAAACGCCAAAAACGGTTTTGAGGGTGGCCGTAGAAGAACATTGCCTCTCTTGACTTGACCGACGGAAAGCTGCCCAAAATCAGCGTTTCCGAGTTTTGGTCAAAAAGCGGCGGGATCGGGTGCTCGATTCTTTGCGGCTCGGTCATTTTTTCAGCCCCCTGATGTATTCAAAGGTCTTTTCTTCGCCCTCGTCGCGCAGCATAACAAGCAGCTTTTCGAGCAACGCCTCGGTGTTTGGGTGCATACGGCTCTTGCCGCGGATCCTCAGAAAATAGTTAAAGGGATGCTCGTTGGTATAATTCTCTCCGTTGTAGATCTTGCTTGCCGCAACACGGTCGCAAAACATTTCGATCACATATTTTACGGGCATCTCAACATTTTCGATCCGTTTGGTTTTGGGATTATAGTCGTTCCAATATTCATAGTGGTGACGGTTTCTGCCCTTGTGATGCAGCCAAGCGCGCGAGTAGCCGTATAGCTCGCGCTCCTTTTCGTTTGGGCTTCTGTCGCCCTGAAAAAACCGCGCTCCGGGTATGAACTCCGTGGGCGAATACTTTGACAGGTCGTGCCTGAGCCCCTGCATCAAGATCCCGGCGCGGGCGCAATTTGCGATCACCTTGTGGCGGTGGTTTGTTATCATTAAAAAGTGTTTGATTGGATGTGCCATTTGATACCCCCTATATATATTAGCATACTATAAGGTTTTTTTAAATAGCTTTTACACAATTTTGACATTATTTTGCAACAAAAACAGCTATCTTTCTCTTGTTTTTGTCCGAAGTTTATGTTATACTAATAAAAGATTAAAATTTTGTAACTTTTACGAGGATTGTATATGAAAAAACTGAACAGCTTCAAATTGTTTCTGCTGCTCTCTCTTTGCCTGATAGTTTCAACGCTGATATCAGGGGCGTTTGTCAGGGGCGAGTCCAAGCCAAAAGCAACGGATACCTTTGCAGATATCGCTCCGACTGCCACCTCGCCGGAGGACAAGCTCAAAAATATTACCCCGACGGTCGTTTCTTCCGAAAAGCCGATCGCGCTTGAAAAGGGCGGAGTGACGTTGATCTCACTTTCCGAGGACGAGCTTTCAAAGCTCAAGAGCTTTAAGAGCGGCGACGAAAGCATTGCCACAGTTGACGACGGCGGCAGGATCGACGCGCTGAAATCGGGCAGCACGGTCATCACCGCAGAGCTTGGCGACAAAACCATTGAATATCCCGTGAATATCTCGGAGCCTGAGAAAAAGGACGAAGAGCCGGATATCCATACAACGGCGATCACGGCAAACGCCGACAAGGTTGAGTATAACACATACGAGAATTATTATCAAAATCTTTATGAGATCAAGGTCAACCGTCAGGAGAATTGCGTGACTGTGTACACCTATGACGACGACGGAGAATATACGATCCCGGTCAGAGCGATGGTATGCTCCTGCGGAATTGACAACGGCACGATCACCGGCGACTTTGACATGTATTTCAAAAACGAATGGCACGCGCTGTTCAACGATGTTTACGGTCATTATGTCAGCGGGATTTCGGGAGACTTTCTGTTCCACAGCGTTCCGTTTTATTCCTCCGAGCCCGATCAGCTTGAGGTCGAGGAGTTCAACAAGCTGGGCACAGCGGCTTCAATGGGCTGTGTAAGGCTTGCGATCGCCGACACAAAATGGATATATGAAAACTGCCCCGTTGGAACTGCGATCTCGATTTTTGACGACGACGAGCCGGGTCCCCTCGGCAAGCCGGATACGATCAAAATTGCAGACGAGGACAACGGCTGGGATCCGACCGACGACGACGAGGATAATCCCTATAACGACAAGCACCCGGTCATTTCGGGCGCAAAGGACGTTACGGTCAGCAAAGACAGCATTTTTTCACCAATGAACGGAGTGACCGCGGTCGATACCTGCGGAAGCGACATCACCGACAAGATCGAATATACCGGCAGGGTGCTTACCGAACGCAAGGGCGAATACAGGCTCACCTATAATGTCACCGACGCACTCAACAGAACAGACACAGTAAATATCACAGTCACAGTTGAATAATATCCGCACCCGTGTAACGGAAATCGTTAATGCAGAGTTGATCTATACCTAAACGTAAGCCGCCAAGTGGGATAATCTCCTGCTTGGCGGCGTTTGTTTTACTAAAGTAGACCATCATGTACGAATCAAACGGCGGCTTGCTATCGTCAAAAGCTTTATAGCCGCAGAAGTATTGGAGATACGGATTCTCCTGAATCTGAAGCGAAATCTCCGCGTCGGAGAAAACATACTCAGCCTGAATGACTCTTACGTTGAGACCGAGGCGCAGTGACTTTGCGACATTTTAAGAAAAACTTTGCGTATTTCTTCTCGATTTCGAGCCACGAAATCATCTGCACACGCTTTACCAAGCGGTTACTGTTTTTCAGATTCATACCAACCAGCTGTCCGAAATCTTCCAAACTAATCTGTCCATTATCGATTTTAGACATATCGCTCATCTCCAAATGAAAGCTTTTGAAGCTTTTTAACCGTTTCTCTTGCATCTATTATATCGCATTTTGACTGAATTTGCACTGTTTATCGGAGATTTGGGATTGTTCAGTAGAGATTAACTATATCTATAGACTAGAGGACACATCTATATTGCTTCTGACCGCGTGTCGAATACCAGCATTATTTTTTATACTATTTCTTTACTATATCGCAACTCTATTTGTTTAATAATATAATCCACCCCATTATTAAGGATTTTTAACGCTATTCCTGATACCAGTATGCAAGAACAAATAATAGCTATATTCAAGCCTATAATCGGAGTTATACCCATCAATGTTAAGGGACCTAAAATATAAACTTGATGGACTAGATATATGTGATAAGAATACTTGTCTGAAAAATGTAATAGTTTGTTTGCTTTTATATTCTGGAATAACTTATATAACACAAGAAACAATGCTATCCCTAATACCCCATGCGCGTATTTAACAAACAAATCAATAAATAAATTACCCTTGATTCCCTTGATATAACAAAAGTAAATCCTAAGAGTATTCATCAATACCGCCGCTATACAAAATACAACAGTCGGTTTAAGCAGTGACTTCGTTTTTTGAAAAACACCTGCCAGAAAGATTCCGACAACAAAACAGTTTATATTATTCGCACTCATTGCGTATCCATTAAAGGTAAATCCCGCAAACTGTAATAATATAAAAACAAAAATTGTACAAACAACCGCTTTTGCGGATGATTTTTCAATTAATTCTTTCTTAATCAACAGCAAAAGAGGCAACAACAAATAACAAATCAGAATCTTTTGTACAAACCATAAATGCTCAATCCCGGGTAATCTTTCAACACAGAGTAAAGCAAGAGCAAGCTTACCCCATGAAAAAGCCGCCGGAACAAACAGCTTATGAATAATTGCAATTATTGTAACAAAAATCCAATATGGAACAAGTAGTTTTTTAAAGGCTTTTACATAAAACTTAACAGGCTTTTCTATACTTTTTCCGCCATATAGAAACCCGCTTATCACAAAGAAAATCTGCACGCCGACATTAAACCACCAAGCCAATTCAATTTCTAAGTATTGCATAAAATGGCATGTGATAATCATCAGCATTGAAATAAACCTTATAGCGCTGATCGCATAGTCATGTCTGTCTGTCAAGCATTGTCTCCTCCTGCCTTATAATTGTCAATATATATTTATTTAATTTTATCATTTTTTTACGTGAGGTGCAATAACAAATATATTACAATCTTTTAATAACAATCTACATAATTTATCGCTTTAAAGTGTTGATTTTAAAGATTGTCTATGCTATACTAATCTTGTTTCGTGGCAACAAAATGGCAACAGAATTTTTGATAGCCTGTATTCTACTTACAATACAAATAATAGAAATACTCCGTGCTAAAATCCTTAAACAAATACTGTTAAGATTATTTTGCAGGGAGCGAATAATAGTAAAAAGCTAAGCGAGGTTTCCTTGAGCGGAAGCCTCGCTTTTTATGCTGGTTTTGCGGCGCATATTATTTTTTACGGTTTTGCATGAATTTTACCATATTGTCATCCAAAGCCGATATCGTTTTAACAATAAATTCCTTTGGCTCGGCGTAATCGCTCAATACCCATTTTGCGATCAGCGCAAGGCAACCATTGGAGTGGAAAAGGATCACCTGCTCTGCCGTAGGGTCGTCGGTATCAATGCCAAAACGCTCTCTCCAGATTTGACTGTTAAGCTTTTTTACCAGCTCAAGCAGCTTTCTGTAGATCAAGCCGGTGTTGTGAGGGCTGAAAATCATCTTAAAAATCTTTGGATTTTCCTCAATATATCCGAAGATTTCCGGGTAAAACGCAAACGGAGGCTTCTCGCCGTATTCGACTATCAGCCGTTCAAGCCCGTTTAGGATCCCCTGCTCAAGCTGCTCGTAAACATCATAAATATCCCTGAAGTGCTTATAAAAGGTCACGCGGTGAATGTCGATCTTGTCGGACAGCTCCTGAACTGTAATGTTTTTCAAGCTCTTTTCAGCCAACAATTCAGCAAGTCCCTCATAGATCGCATTTCTTGTTTTCAGTGTACGGCGGTCAATTTTCTTTTCCGGCATCACTATCACTCCCTCAACTGTATTATATCACATAAAATTTTAATACGCTACAATTTTTAAAAATTTATATAGTTAAGCTACATTTGCCGCCAAAGTGTTGATTAGGCTACAGATATGAAAATATTGAATATTGTTTTTTCTTCGTTTTTATGTTACTATTTATATCAAGAAAGGACAGCGCAATGCTCTCCGATCTGACTGATTTAGTTTCCTTTTAATTTTCCTATAATATATAAACGACTGCCGGGTTTTTCTCTCCCGGCAGTCGCTTTTTACTTTAAATCACCTTATGCTTATAAAAATTCAATTTCTTCTGTATTCAAAAGACTTGTTCTCATTGCCGGCTTGCAAACAGGGATTTGCTTGCCCTCCTTTACAAAGAGCGAGACCTCGTTGAGCGCGACGGGAACATAGTGAACGCCTTTGTCAAGCTTTTCGCTTCTGACTTTTTCTCCGCTAAGCGCGTAAAAGGTCATTGGCTCAGGCAGATATACATATCTTCCGCCGACGTTTTGCTCATAAACAGGGGCGATCATCGCCTCGTCGCCGAGCATGAGCTGGGTCTCGCACTCGCGCGCTATGGGGTCGGTTGGATAGTCAAAGGACAGCGGACGGAAAATCATGTCGTTTTCCTCGCTTGCCTTTCTGAAAAGGCTGTAAAGATAGGGGATCAGGCGGTAGCGCACCTGCACAATGTCCCTGAAATCGTCGGTATTGTCAAAGCTGTAGCATTCCTGCGGACGGGTGCCGAGCGCGGAATGGTTGCGCATAAGCGGAGTGAAAACGCCCAGAGCAAGAAAGCGGAGCACCAAGTCGGCGGTCGCGTTTGCGTTGAAGCCGCCCAAATCTGCGCCGCAGTACAAAAAGCCGCACATGTTCGCCGAGGGCAACATTTTGAGGCAAAGCAGAATGTGCGACCACCAGGAATGATTGTCGCCGAACCAGATCCCGCTGGTGCGGTGCGCTCCTATGTATGAGGCGCGCGAGAACATCAAAATCTTTTCCTTGCCGAATTCGCGCTCAAAAAACTCTCCGGCTGCCTTTGTCATGCTTGCGCCGTAAATATTGTGTACCCTGTCGTGGCAGACGGGCTTGCCGTCGATCAGGTGATAGATGCTTGAATAGTCGTCGGGGTTGTTTGAGATTCCGGCAAAGGTGTCCTTTAGATTAAAAAACTGTCCCAAATCAAGGTTTTTGCCCTTTAGGGAGCTTGCCTTGTCGAGCGCAGCCTCAAGCCCCCTTGAGGAATAGAATATCGCCGGCTCGTTCATGTCGTTCCAAAAGCCGTCGATACCCATATCGGTGAGCACACGGTATTTTGAGCCGAACCAATCTCTGACCTCGCCTCTGAGAAAATCGGGAAAGCCCACAAGTCCCGGCCAAACGCCGCCCTCAAAGTCACTTCCGTCGGCAGTTTTGCAGAAATAGCCCTTTTCCCTGCCCTCGTCATAGACCTCGTAGCCGTCCTCTTTTTTTACTCCGGCGTCGATTATGGGGATAAGGTGGATGCCTTGGGCGCGCTTTTCGGCAACATAATCCGCAAAATCGGGGAATTTGTTTTTATCGACGGTAAAATCCTTGTAGCTCTCCATATAGTCGATATCGAGGTATACGCAGTCGAGGGGAATCTGCGCGTTGTTGTAGCCCTCGATCACGCCGTCAACCGCACGCGCGTCGGGGTAGCTCCAGCGGCTTTGCTGGTAGCCGAACGCCCAAAACGGCGGAATGTAGCTTTGACCGATAGCCGCGCGAAATTCCTTTACCACGCTCAGCGGAGTATCGCCGTAGATAAGATAGATGTCAAAATCCTCGCCGTCAACGGTGACAGAGCAGGTGTCCGCGCTCGTGTAGCCGATATCCCAGCGGATCTTCGCAGGAAAGTCAATGAAGATCCCCAGGCTTTCGTTGCCGGAGATGATTATAAAATTATGCGCAGCATAGAACGAGGACTTGGTTTCGGTGTGAAACGGGTCGTCGCTGCAAAAGCTCTCGTAAACCCAGCCGCGCTTGTTGATACCGCGCGGAGCCTCGCCCAAGCCGTAGACTATGGCGTTTTTGCCCAGACTTTGGGCAAAGCGGAACTTGCCGCCGTCAAAGCGGCTGACAAGAGGAAACCTGCCGATATCCTCGCTTTGAAATTCTTTTATCACCGCACCGGTTTCGACAGGGCTTCCGCTGGTGTATTTTTTTATCATAAAACCACTCCCTTTATGAATTGTTTATCTATAATTTGTTAAATGTAATTGTATATTGCTTCCGCTTTATTATATGTTGCAAGGGGGCGACCATTGGTCGCCCATACGGTTACTGCTTTTAATAATTGTTTCATTTTGATTTCAGAATCAGATTCACATTTTATCTATATTATAGAATACTGACAAATTTTTTTCAACAGATTCTCCCCAAAAAACACAAAAAAGCAGCCGCGGATATTTCCGCGACTGCCGGATGGATTTATGGATATTTTGGGAGCGTATAATAGTTATTTAGCATGTGTGTAGTCTTTAAGAGCTACTGAATATCTCATGTAAATGCTTTCGCCTGCATAACCAGTCACAAATGTCTGACATGTAACTTTATATGTATGTCCGGGTTCAAGATTTCTCACTGTGCATGTTTTTTCACTTGAATTATAAGCAAAACCAAAACACTGTTTGTTAGTTTTTTTATCTGTAAATGTTAGCCTATAACCTTGAATTGGGTGTGCAAGAGATTTATAGTCTGGATAATAAGATGAATAATTAGACATAACTGCGTTGTCTTTAATGGTTATTTTAGCTTTTGAATCGGAAAGCTTTTTATAAGAATAACCACTTGCCTTTGACATACATGGGATATGTCTTGAAAGATATATCGACTTGGAATCAAATGCGCCGGGAGCTAAATCATATAAACTGGTGGATGGACCTCCAACACCTGCGGCATTAATTGCCATAAGTGAAATATCATACACAGCACAATCGAAATTAGATTTAATTAGGAAAGGCAGACCGGTTAGTTTGCAAGAATAATCATCTTCAATCACAGTTCTTTTTATAGAATAACCATCACGATAGTATCTTGTCTCACCAGTAACGCTATTAAAATCATCTACATTTAAAAGATAGTCTTTGAATGTAAACGACTCTTTATCTGCTTCCGGTTTCCATATTACTCTAATCCTATACCATTGAGCATTATTAACTCTATTCCATTTCAAGGTAATATCAGAGCATCTGCTACTAATATCAGGATCTACCATGAAATCCAAATCCTCATTATATCTTCTTTGCGTCGCATTCTCAACTTTAAAATAAACACGATCTGGTACTGCGTTTGTCGCCGCACTTACGCTTGTTGACATACCTACTGCCATTGAGGCTAACATTGTGAGTGCTAATGCAGCTGAAACAATTCTTTTAAAAATAGATTTTTTCATTTTTGATTTACTCCTTTTTTAATTACTTTTTTAAATGATTTAAAAGATTTGGGTAGGGATTTCGCCTGATATTTTTCGTCTTTTTTATCACGTCCTTTTTTGTTGAAAATTTGCGGTAATAAGACGATTTACTGTTTATACAAAAGCGTTTTATAATAAATCATCTGTATACCGCCTAACGTCTTTTTGCTAAAATAATTATAACAAATATTAATCTGTATGTCAATATTTCCCTATTTTATTTAGAGTTTTCAGCCGTTTAATCAAAAAAAAAAAAAAACGATTATGAATTTTATTGAATATGACAGATTTTGACATTAAAACCATGCGCTTGCATTTACCACATTAGTACATCATCACTTTATCGCAATATTTTATCAAATTTAATTTCCTTTATCAAATTGAATATAATACAACCGGAAACAGAGGCAAAAGATAAAGAAAAAGGATTTACCCATCGAGTTTTTATTTTAGGTTGAATTTATTCATTTAATATGATAAAATATAATAGTATAAATATATTCAAAGAATATATTTACATAATTCCAAATGCAAAGGAGTTGTTTGATATGTGCGGAATATGCGGCTTTACGGGTCAGGTCACCGACCGCGACAGCGTTATAAAATCTATGACTGAGGTGATCACCCACAGAGGACCGGACTCCGACGGATTTTTTACGGACGAGCATATTGCGATGGGCTTTCGCAGGCTCTCTATTATCGACCTGAGTCAGGGACATCAGCCGATCTATAACGAGGACAAGACACTTGTGCTCACTTTTAACGGCGAGATATATAACTACAAGGCTCTGAGACGCGAGCTTGTTTCAAAGGGTCACAGCTTTCGCACCGACTCCGACAGCGAGGTGCTGGTTCACGGCTTTGAGGAATGGCAGGAGGACTTGCTGCCAAGGCTGAGGGGCATGTTCGGCTTTGCGATCTACAACACCGTTGACAACTCGATTTTTATCGCGCGCGATTTCTTTGGCATCAAGCCCATGCACTATTGTCAGATAGGCGAGGATTTTGTTTATGCAAGCGAGATCAAGAGCATTTTGGAGCACCCGAATTTTGTAAAGAGATTCAACAGAAAGGCTTTGGACACCTATCTTTCGTTCCAGTACGCCGTTCCGCCCGAAACGTTTTTTGAGGGCGTATACTGCCTTATGCCGGGTCATTACCTTTGGTACAAGGACGGCGAGGTTGAAACCACTCGTTACTGGGAAGCCCGGTTCAATCCCGACGAGGATCTCAGCGAGGAAGAAGCCGTTGACAGGATAGAAAAGGTGTTTGAAAACTCGGTCAACGCCCACAAGATCGCCGACGTTGAGGTTGGCTGCTTCCTTTCGAGCGGCGTTGATTCAAGCTATGTTTCAACCTATTTTGCCGACCAAAAGACCTTTACCGTTGGCTTTGACTTCGGCGAAAAATACAACGAGATAAGTTGGGCAAAGGGGCTCAGCGAGAAGATCGGCGTCGAACATCACACCCACCTGATTTCGAGCGAGGAATTTTGGGACGCCGTTCCCACGGTCCAGTACCATATGGATCAGCCGCTTGCCGACCCGTCGTGCATCGCGCTTTACTTTGTTTCGCGGCTTGCGAGCCACTTTGTAAAGGTCGTGCTTTCGGGCGAGGGCGCGGACGAGCTGTTCGGCGGCTACACCTGCTACAACGACCCCAGAGTTTTTAAGATGTATCAAAAAATCGTGCCGCACTTTTTGAGAAAGGCGATCCGCGCGATTTGCCGCAAGCTGCCCGACATCAAGGGCAGGGATTACCTTATCCGTGCCTGCGATCCGCTGGAGCAAAGGTACATCGGCAACGCCTTTATGTATGATTACAACGACAAAAAGGCTATGCTCAAGGATCCCTCGATCGCAACTCCGCCGCAGGACTACACCAGAAAATATTACTACCGCTGCCGCAAATACGACGACGTTACCAAGATGCAGTATCTTGACATCAACATGTGGATGGTGGGCGACATTCTGCTGAAGGCAGACCGAATGAGCATGGCAAACTCGCTGGAGCTCAGAGTGCCCTTCCTTGACAAAGAGGTGTTCAAGGTCGCGTCCACCCTGCCGACGCGCCTTCGCTGCAACAAGCACAACACCAAGTACGCAATGCGCAAGGCAGCCGTGCGCCATATGCCCGAGGAAACCGCCGAAAAAGAAAAGCTCGGTTTTCCGGTGCCCACAAGGGTTTGGCTGCGCGACGAAAAGTATTATAATATAGTAAAGAAAAAATTCACCGGCAAGACCGCCGAAAAGTTCTTTAACACCGAGCCGCTTGTTGCATGGCTCGACGAGCATTTTACCGGCAAGGAGGACAACAGCCGCAAAATCTGGACGGTTTATGTTTTCTTGGTTTGGTATGATATATATTTTGACGAGACGAGCAAAAAGGTCGAAAAGCCGATCAACCACCTTGACGAGCTAAAGGCTGTTGCCGAGGCAAGGCGCGAAAAGCAGATAAACGCCCCCGGCGAGGTCATTATGGCTGCCGCCGAAGCGATCGACAAGGAGTACGACGCGCCCGACTTTGGAGTTGACAAATCGGGCTCCCTGCCTGAAAAGTCCGAAAACGAGGCAGCAAACGAGGCTGAGCCTGAAAATCCGGTTGCGAAAGAGGAAACACAGGACGAAGCTGTTCCGGCAGAAGCTGCCCTGAAAGAAAGTATTCAGGAAAAAGCTCCTCAGGAAGAAGTCGCTCCCACAGAAGCTGCCCTGAAAGAAAGCGTTCGGGAAAAAGCTCCTCAGGCGGAAAACACTCAGGCGGAAAACGCTGTTGAGGAAAACGCTCGGGAAGAAGCTGTTCAAAAAGAAGCCGCAGCCGACGACGGAAGCGAACCGGCGATAGTTGAAAGCGAGGACGAGTCAGAGCAGCCGCACGAGACTAAGCCCGAGGAATATGTAAACATTTCAAACCCCGAGGACAAAGAAATATACGACGCTCCCAAAAAGCCGAGAACTCCTCAGGAGCAGATGCAGATGACGCTTGAGGGGATCGAAAAACGCTCAAAATATCTTGACGAGCCAAACGTTATTTCGGACGACGCGGTTGACAGCATTGTGAGCTCGCTCCACCTTTTTGACGACGATGACGATATAGATTAAGGTCAAAAATTTTTATATGATTTTTTCAAGGGCGACCATTGGTCGCCCTTACAACACACGACGGAAAATAATTGCAAAAAAATACAAATACAGTCGGGAACAAACACTTATAATAGATAAAACCTATCTTCCCGACCAAAATTACTCATTATTCACTATTCATCATTCATTATTCATTTTTTCTTTCTCCCGGAGGACTGTTATGAAGCTTGAAGAAAAAACCTTATCCACCGCTGAGGTTTTTGACGGAAGGATACTGCATATCACGCTGGACGAGGTTGAGCTGCCCGACGGCAGCCGCTCAAAGCGCGAGGTCGTCAATCACCCCGGAGGAGTTGCCGTTGCCGCGCTTGACGACGAAAACAATCTTTTGTTCGTGCGGCAGTTCAGATATCCCTACAAGGAGGTCGTGCTTGAGCTTCCGGCAGGCAAGCTCGAAAAGGGCATGACGCCGCTTGAAAACGGCAAGCGTGAGCTTATGGAGGAGACCGGAGCAACAGGATATTCGTATATCTCGCTGGGTCAGCTTTATCCCTCGCCCGGCTACACAAACGAGATCATTCACCTTTACGCTTGCAGGATCTCCGGGATCGGCAACAGCAAGCCGGACGACGGCGAGTTTTTGAACGTTGAAAGAATCCCGCTTGAAAAAGCACTTGAGCTGGTGCTGAACAATCAGCTTCCCGACGCAAAGTCGCAGGTTGCCGTGCTCAAAACCGCCGCGCTTCTAAAAAGCGGCAAAATCTGAGGTTGGTTATATGCAAAGCTTTTATGATTTGATACCCGAAAAAGCCGACACCGCTGTTGCGCTGGGGTATTTTGACGGACTGCACATCGGACACCGTAACGTTATTCTTGCAGCAGCGCACGAAAAGCAAAACGGGCTTGTGCCTGTTTGCTTTACCTTTATACAAAGCCCAAAAAGCGTTATCAGCGGAAACCGCGTAGGCGAGATCATGTCAAAAGCCGACAAGCTCAGGATACTTTCGGAGCTTGGGATCGAGCATACATATCAGATTGATTTCAAAAAAATCATGGGCATGAGCGCAAGCGATTTTGTTCACGAGCTTTTGATCGGAAAGCTGCGCGCAAAAAAGCTTTTTTGCGGCTTTAACTACCGCTTTGGCAAGAACGCCGGAGGCGACGCGGATTATCTTGTGGAGCTTTGTGAAAAAAACAATATAGGGCTGACAGTCGTGCCGCCCGAAACCAAGGACGGAAAGGTTGTTTCCTCAACCCTTATCCGCGGTCTGATCGCCGGAGGCAAGGTTGAAAAGGCAAACAAGCTGCTCCGCTCGCGCTTTGGCTTTTGCGCGGAAGTTGAGCACGGAAGAAAGCTTGGCAGAGAGCTGGGAACTCCGACGATAAACCAGCAGCTTGACAACAACTTGGTAACTCCCAGATTCGGAGTATATGTTTCGGAGGTCACGACAGAAAACGGAGAAAAATACTGCGGTGTTACAAATATCGGCATCAAGCCCACCGTGGGAGGTGCTCCGCCGCTGTGCGAAACCTGGATGCCCGAATATCACGGAAAAGAGCTCTACGGTCAGCAAGCCGACGTTAGGCTGCTCAAATTCCTGCGCACAGAGCAAAGGTTCGACAGCCTTAAAGAGCTAAAGCATATGATCGTTCAAAACGGAAAAGAAGCTCTTGAATATTACGAAAGCAGCAAAGCTGACGACTTATAATAACATTCAGTATTGTATTAAGGGCACCTCTAAAAAGCCATTGTACCGAGGTCGCACACACGGGTGCGACCCTACGGTTGTTAAAAAAACTATAGCAATACTGATACAGCCGGGAACGAACGCATTTTTATATAAATTCTGTGCCAGACCGAAACTCCACACTCCAAACTTCAAACTTCAAACTGAAAAAGCACTGTTGTTTCTGAAACGGCAGTGCTTTTTTCACAGCCTTCTTTGACAGTAATGCTGTGTCGTTCGTTGTTAATATCAACAAAAAGCTGCTCCTTTATGCAATAAAATACTATGCCGCAATATTTGCTGTTTTTGTTGAAAAAAGCCCTTTAATCATAGTATAATATTATTGAATTTTATGTTGTAATACTATTCTCTGATAAAACAGATGTTAAAGGATTTTATCAGAGAATAGTATGAAATAAGGCAATGCCGCATAATACGATTGTGCGGATCCTTTGATCGGATTTTTTGTATAACTGTCCAAAAATGACGGCGCGGTTTGCGCAACAGGATGAACCGGCGTTTCCTTATGACAACCAAAAGCACAGCAATACTATTTGCAAAAAACGGAGGGAGTTAAATGAAGAAAAAATTTATTTCGGTTCTGCTGGCTCTGATGACAGCATCGGGAGCTGCGGTCATTCCCGCGGCAGCAGCCGAAACCGAAGCAGTGGGAGCTGCGGCTGACAGCGAAGCAGTTGCAGCAGAAATCGAAGATGAGGCAGTATCGGCTGCTTCGGCAAGCACGGTCAAGCTCAGCGGAACAGCAAGCTTCAACTTTTACGCTCAGGACTATTCGGTACGGAGCAAGGTGATGAATTCTTTTCTGACCGAGAAAAGCGACGGCACGCTTGAAAGAGTGGAGTATTGCCCAGACGACAACAAGCTGATTTATGAGGTTTATTCCGCCGACGGCAAAACCAAGAAAAAATCCGGCAGCATCAGCGTTGAGCTTCCGCTTTTCGGCGGATTTTTCAGCGGCAGCGATTACAATTATGTTGTATTCGGCAAGGAAAACCCTGATCACGATAACAACGTTGAGATTATGAGAGTCGTAAAATACTCCAAGGACTGGAAAAGACAGTCCTCAGTCTCGGTCAAAGGCGCGAACACAGACACCCCGTTTCAGTCGGGTTCGCTGAGAATGACTGAGAAAAACGGCAAGCTCTACATTCACACCTGCCACAAAATGTATAACGGACACCAGGCAAACATGAGCTATGTCATCACCGAAAGCGACATGAAGATCGCAGAATGTAATTATAATGTTTTGTGGTTTGAGAAGGGTTATGTAAGCCATTCATTTAACCAGTTCATCCAAAACGACGGCACTTATCTTTACCGTGTTGACCACGGCGACGCTTATCCAAGAGCGATCGCCCTTACCAAGGCAAGCCTTGCCGGATACATTACTGCCGTTGACACCTGCGAGCCGGTAAGCCTTGCAAACACAGGCGATACAGGTTATAACTACACCGGAGTTTCGGTGGGCGGCTTTGAGCTTTCGTCCGACAAGTGCATTATCGCCTTTAACGGAGTTGATTTTACAAAGGCTAACGCCGATCCAAACGGCAAGAGAAACATTTATCTTTCGATCACAGGCAAGGACTTGGCTTCTTCAAAGAACGTTAAGCTTACAAACTACGGAAGCACAAGTAACATAAACGTAAGCACTCCGCAGCTTGTTAAGATAAACAACAGCCGCTTTTTGGTAATGTGGGAAGAAACCGACACAAGCAAGATGACGATGATCACCAAGCTTGCTTCGGTCAGTGCGGACGGAGTCGTTGATTCTCAGGGCATAGTTTCAACAAATTACATGCTCTCCGACTGTCAGCCCATACTGTGCAAGGACGGTGCGGTAAGATGGTACGCAAGCGATGCGGACGCTGCCACGCTATACACAGTCAATCCGTCGGCAATTTCGCAGGCTGCAAGCAGCACAGCTTCGTCTTTGAACAAGGATATCTCGGTCACTTTGGCAATCGGCGACACCTATGAAGTGCCCAAGTCTGTTGTTTCAAGATCAGGCTGGAAATCCAAGGGGGGCAGCCCAAGCTTCTTTAACTGCGTTGATTCAAATTATGTTGTTACAGCCAAAGAATGCTGCACGGGAACGTTGAAGTTTGAGATGAATTACGGCGGACTTATCACCTATAAATTCACGATCGTCGAGTCTCTTCCCAAGCCCGGCGCACCGACCCTGACCCTTACAAATCAGACTAACGGACTTAAGGCTTCATGGAACAGCGTAAGCAACGCAAAGAGCTACACGGTTTACTATCGTCTTACAATGGGCGGCGAATGGTCAACTGTATCGACGAGCTCCACAAGCACCTTGCTCAAAAACATAGAGCCCGGTATGCCCTATATCGTCCAGGTTCAGTCGATCGGAGAAAACAACGTAAAGGGCGATTACTCGACAACAAAAACTATTACCTATATTCCGCAGGTTACGCCTTCGATCACACTCAAAAACACCTCAAACGGGATCCGCGTTGACTGGCAGACAATCAGCGGCGCAGAAAAATTCACTGTTTATCACAAGCTGACCCCGGCTTCCGCGTGGACGTCGGTAAAAACCAGCAGCAACTTTTACACGCTCACCGACGTTACCCCCGGATCAAACTACAGCGTAAAGGTTCAGCCTATCTACAACGGCTCAAAGGGTCTTGCCTCGGCGGTTTATTCGCTGACCTATGTTCCTCAGGTCAAGCCTGATTTGACCCTTGCCAACATAACAAACGGAATACGCGCAGACTGGAACAAAATCGACGGCGCAACAAAGTATATCTTGTCCTACAAAAAGTCAAGCGATTCCGCATGGAGCAACAGGGAAGCTATCAATAACTTCTACACGATCACCGAGATCACACCGGGAGAGCAGTACACCATAAAAGTAAGACCTGTTTTCGGAAGCTCAAACGGCGTGTACTCAATAGCATACAATAAGGTTTATGTTCCTCAGGTCAAAACTACCGTTACACTTTCAAACAAGTCAAACGGTATCCGTGCAGACTGGACGGCTGTTTCGGGAGCAACAAAGTATGTTGTATCCTACAAAAAGGCAAGCGATTCCGCATGGACAAGCAAAGAGACAACTAACATCTATTATATGACTACGGGACTTGCGGCAGGAACAAGCTACAGCTTCCGCGTGCAGCCTGTTTTCGGCTCTTCAAATGGCGTAAATTCCGCAGAAGTAAAGCTGACCTATATTCCTCAGGTCAAGCCTGTTGTCACACTTTCAAACAAGTCAAACGGTATCCGCGCCGAGTGGGAAGAGGTTGCCGGAGCCACAAAGTATATTGTTTACTACAAGCAGAGCGACGCTTCTGCATGGAGCTCAACAGAAACAAAAAATCTGTATTATCCGCTTATCACAAACATCGAGATCGGAAAAAGCTACAGCTTCCAGGTCAAGCCTGTTTTCGGCACGGTAAACGGACTGTATTCAACAGTTGCCAAGCTGACCTACATTCCGCAGGTCAAGCCCACAGTGACCCTCAGCAACAAATCTAACGGCATACGCGCGGAATGGGGCGCAGTGACAGGCGCAACAAAGTATATCGTTTATTACAAGCAGACCGGCGAAACGACCTGGTCGTCAAAGGAAACATCAAATCTTTATTTCGCGCTCACCGGCATCAAGGCAGGAACAAACTACAGCATCCAGCTCCAGCCTGTTTTCGGCACACTAAAGGGTGCGTATTCAACAGTCAAAACTCTCACCTATGTTCCGCAGATCAAGCCGACCGTGACCCTTGCCAACAAGACAAACGGCATTAGGATCTCGTGGAACGCGATCTCCGGAGCGACCAAGTACAGAGTCTTTTATAAAAAGACAGGCGACTCGTCATGGACGTCGGTTCAAACCTCAAACTGCTACTACACTTATTTGAACGCAGTAAAGGGAACAAACTACAGCTTCCAGGTTCAGCCGATATTTGACAGCACCAACGGACTGTACTCGACTGTTTCGACAATCACATACAAATAATTCTGTTCCGAAAGGGACAAAGGGACTGTCGCACATAGTCCCTAAAAGATAAAGGACCGGGCAGCCCGAAAAGGGTCGCCCGGTCATTGCTTTTAATGCCGTTTTGTATTTGTTCGTGTTGTTCTGTTTCAAGATACGGAGCCGTTTTTTGTTGACGGCATAAGACAAAATCCCCTTTTTTGTTTACTCCATGCGCAGTTGTGTTGACAACTGTTTTCCACAAATGTATAATAAGCAGAATAATTTGTCAAGTGTTATGCATGATATCCAAACGGACAGCATGAGAAAGGTTCTTTCATAAGAACAAGACACAGACAAGGATGTTTGCAAATGATGTTGCTGTAAAAGCTTGGGTGACGGTTTTTCCGCACTATGCTTTTAAGGCAACGCCGCATGATTCGGATGTGCGGCGTTGCCTTAATTTTTTAGCGCGGCAAGGAAAAACAGGCGAAGATCGCCGCCGGCGATTTTGAGCAATATATCATAATCTGAGCATAAAAAAGCATGTGTCGGCAAAAAGCACATCCAACCGTCGATTATCACAATCTGATTTGTAAATTTTAATACAGTATGACAAAGCGTTCGTTATTTTATACAATTTTACATAGTAGTTTTAGTACACAATAACTGAATTGTAGATTCTTTTTTTACCCCTTGATTTTTGTTTTAACGTATGGTAACATATAGTTGTCGCTGAGAGAAAACAGCAAATAAATACAAAGCTTAAAGCGAAATAAAAACAAAATAAAAATTTATGAGGGGAAATCAACATGACAAAGACTTCTAAGAGATCAAGACTCACAGCAATCGTACTCACACTCGCTATGACACTCGGAATCTTCGGCACAATGGGCGTTGCAAGCGCAAGCGCGGCTACCGACAAGATCAGCCTCTATTCATCAGGCGCAACATTCCAGAAGTACGGTCGCACATCATACGAGATCTTCATCAAAACAAGAGGAAACGTTTCAAGCCAGAACGTTTATGTTCACTACAACTACCTTGACGGCGAAAACTGGAAGGACGCAAAGGCAACCTATGTTACAAAGCTCGACGACGGCTCAAACATCTGGAAGGCCACCCTCGGCAGCTACAACCTTCAGTACGCTCTCAAGCTCGTTGCAAACGGCAAGGAAACATGGGATAACAACAACGGCAAAAACTACACAGCAGACGATATAATCGGTTCAGCAGCTCCCGTAGCTTCAGAAAGACTTGGCTATCAGTATGACAAGTACCAGATCAACGCAGTTCTCCAGAACTACACATATAACAAGACCGTATTCGTAAGATACACAACAGACGGCTGGAAAACAAGCAATGATCAGCCTCTCACATACAGCAAGACAAACGCAAACGGCACAGAGACATGGACAACAAAGCTTAACCTTTCAAGCTCTGCTACTTCAAGCAATAACTTCCAGTACGCTATCTGCTACCGCATCAGCGGCACAGAGTTCTGGGCTAACAACTTCGGCGCAAACTACGACAGCACATACCGCATCTATCACTAATCACTACTAAAGATCACATACATCACCTCACTTAAATTTCTTTTTCAAGCCAGACAGGGTATTGTTCCCCTGTCTGTTTTGATTTGCGCTAAAAACAAACGTTTATTTGCAAGCCGCGCCGATTTGTGGTATACTAGTTATATATCCCGCAAGGAGGATTTGGTATGAAGGTTATTTTCACAATAATAGTATGCAAGCTTCTCAGGCTTTTTGGCAAGTTGGTCGGCAAGGGCAGCAGTCTGCCGGGACAGCTCGCGCTGAAAATCTGCCCCGATATTCTCAGCCGGATCGAGCTGCCCGAATATATTATCGCCGTTACAGGCAGCAACGGAAAAACCTCAACGGTCGAGATGATCGCGCATATCCTGACCCAGAACGGAAAATCCGTTTCGTGGAACCGCGAGGGCTCAAATCAGATCGAGGGCGTGACCACTCTGGTGCTGTCAAGCTGCACCTTAGGCAAAAAGGTAAAGAGCGATATTCTTTTGATCGAAAGCGACGAACGCTTTGCGCGCTACACCTTTAAATACATCAAGCCCACTCACTACGTCATCACCAACCTCTACCGTGACCAGCTCACCCGAAACGGTCATCCGGAATGGGTTTTCGACGCGCTAAAGGACAGCATTTATCCCGAAACTCAGCTTATTTTGAACGCAGACGATCCGCTCGTTTCGCTTTTCGGCTGGGGAAAGGAGAACGTGGTTTGGTTCGGCGCAGACAAGCTTTCGACCGACACCGAGACCCTTGAAAGCGTTTACAACGACGGAGCCTACTGCCCTCACTGCAAGAGCCGCATGACCTACTCAACGCACCATTACAACCACATCGGGCATTATTCCTGCCCGTCCTGCGGCTATCACCGCCACGACACGCAGTACACCGTGACCGCAGTTGACCTTGACAACGGTATCGCAGAGCTTGACGGAAAGTACCGGATCTCGCTCGCGCTGAAATCGCTTTACAATATTTATAATATCCTCGCGGCATACACCGTTGCCTCGATCGTGGGGATCGACGGACAAAAAATAGCCGCCGACATGAGCGACTATGTTATGAAAAACGGCAGAGTAATCACCTTTGAGCTTGGAAAAAGAAAGGGAACTCTGCTCACCTCAAAGCACGAAAACAGCATTTCCTACGACCAGTCACTGCGCGTGGCGACTCAGTGCAAGGAAGGCTGCGACGTTATGATTATTGTTGACGCGGTCAGCCGAAAATATTTTACAAGCGACGTTTCGTGGCTTTGGGATATTGATTTTGAAATGCTCAAAAGCGAAAACATACACGAGATCATTCTTTCGGGAACCTACTGCAACGACCTTGCGGTGCGCTTTGGCTACACCGACATTCCGGCTGAAAAAGTCAAGATCATCGGCGATATCGGCGAGGCAGCGGATCATCTTGACAGCGACAGAAGCGAGTATATTTACGTTATCACCTGCTTCTCGGACAAGCAAAAGATTTTGGCAAGAGTTAAGGTTAATGGTGAATGATATGAAAATTTTGCATCTTTATTATGATATAATGAACCTCTACGGCGAATACGCCAACGTCAGCGCGATGCACCGCATACTCGCAAACAGCGGGATCGAATGCACGGTTGACAGGCTGACCATAGGCGATAGTGCCGTGCTTTCGGAATATGATTTTATTTATATCGGTTCGGGAACCGAGAGAAACCAAAAGGTCGTGCTCGACGATTTTATGAGCTACCGCGCACAGCTAAGGGAATATGTGAGCAGCGGAAAAGCCGCGCTCCTGACCGGAAATTCCTTTGAAATGCTCGGCGCGACTATTGAGGACGCCAAGGGCAACCGCTTTGAGGGGCTGAGGCTGTTTGACTTCAAGACCAAGGAGCAAAGCAAGACCAGAAACACCGCCGACGCGATTTTTGAAGCTGATTTTCTGAGCCGTCCGCTGGTTGGATTCATCAACAAATGCAGCGAGACCGAGGGCGTCAAGGCTCCGCTTTTCACGGTGAAAATGGGGCTGGGCAACAAGGACGGCGACCAAGCTGAGGGAGTGAGAAAGGAAAACCTCTTCGGCACTCATCTGACCGGACCGGTGCTGATAAAAAATCCGTATTTTCTTGAATACCTCGCCGGCATAGTCGCAGGCGGAACAAAGCTTTCGACCGACCACCTTGAATACGAAAGAAAAGGCTATGAGATCACATTGACTGAGCTTTCAAAGCTAATTGGGCACCTCTAAAAATTCATAGCTGCCCATAGTCACAAATCTTTCACAGCATATTTCTGCCAAAACTCCTCGTTATACGTCAGTATGACATCGTCGTTTAAAGCGGATTAACGCTATATAACTCAAAACACCCTATTGGCTTCAACCAAAGCCGATAGGGTGTTTTTGTCAGCAAACTGTTTTTTACACATTATTGTTCATTGTTTTCAAATTGACAAATCTTTATCTTTATATTATACTTGAATTATTGCAAAAATCAGATTTTTATCAATTTATTTTCAGCAACGTTTTTTGCACTATCTGCAACAGGTGAAGTATGACAAAGTGCCGCTTTTGGGAAGACCGCTATCTTCCGATTGAATATAGTATTGAAAATATCCGCAACGAGGACGGGTATTTTTCTTTGTGCCTGCTGAAAAAAGGCACGGCTGTGTTAGAGATCGACGGCGAACGCTGTTATGTATCTGCCCCGGCACTCCTTTGTTTGAAGCCTGATCTAAACGCTGTTATTCTAAAATCAAATAACCTTCAAATCAAATCTATATTTTTCGCGCCTGAATTTATCAACCGCAATCTTTCGGTGGAGCGGATAACCGCAGATGATTACGACGTAACTTGCAAGCTGTTTGATTTTCCGAATTTTGATCTGTTTTACAAGACTGATGATTTGTATAACTGCATTATACCTTTTGAAGCCACGGAATTAAGCAGGGTGGAATTTCTTTTTGACAGTATTATTGAACAGCTCAGCGTTCAGCCGGACAACATGTGGTCTTGTCGCGCGAGAATGGCTATTATCCGCATATTTGATTGTGCCGCAAAGCTGTTTGAAGGAACCTTTGGCGTGAATCAGGAAAGCGACACGCTGGTGGATTGTATCCTGACCTTTATAGAATTCAACATAGAAAAGCAGTTCACAATAGAATGGCTCAGCCGTCAATACTCCACCAACCGCACAACTCTGATGTCAGAATTCAAACGCGTCACCGGAAAGACTATCAACGAATTTGTCTTAGACAAGCGAATTGATTTGAGCAAACAAATTTTGGCGTTCACCAATATATCCATTGAAGAGCTTTCGGAAAAATGCGGCTTTTCGTCGCAGTCCTACTTTACAAGAGCCTTTAAGAAAAAATCAGGCTTGTCACCCTTGCAGTTCAGAAAAAAAGCTGTTGAAAACAGGATAAAGGAGTTTCAAACATAATATAAAAACCGCTTTGTTTTTGTCATCATAACAAAACAAAGCGGTTTTTTTATAAAAGCTTATTGTGTATCTGTCTCAAAATAGTTGCCCAAAAAGCTGAATTCGGGCATTTCCTCGCTCAGTCGGCTGAGGAGGTCTACCACGCTTGCGCTGTGGACGTTGCCTGAAAAATCGAGGTAGAAAAGATAGTCAAATTCTCTGCCGGCTCTTGGGCGCGATTCGATTTTTGTCAGGTTCAGCCCCAAGGAGCTGAATCGTGCAAGAAGATTGTAGAGCGAGCCGGTAACGTGCGGAAGCGAGAAGCAAAGGCTGATCTTGTTGGCGTTTTCCGAGATGCAAAGGGTCTTGGATATCACAATAAACCGCGTTGTATTGCCGTTTTCGTCCTGGATATTTTCTTCAAACAGCTTTAAGCCATAGGCTTTTGCCGCTGATTTTGAACATATCGCCGCAACGTTCAGACGCTTTTCGTGCGCCACGTCGCGCGCCGCGACCGCTGTGTTTTCGCACGGAACGCTCTTGTAGCCGCGCGAGGTTATATACTCCGCGCACTGAGCCAGAGCCTGTGGGTGAGACCACACGATCTCTATGTCGCTGAGCTCGGATTGTCTGAGCCCGGCAAGGCAGTGGTTGATCTCCATGTCGAGCGCACCGACAATAAAAAACCTGTGCTCCAAAATCAGATCGTAAACCGCAGAAACCGAACCTGCGGTCGAGTTTTCAACAGGCAAAACTCCGTAGTCGGCTTCGCCGCTTTCGACCGCTGCAAAAACCTCGGCAAAGGTCTTGCGGCAACCAAGCTCGCCGGTCGGGAAAAGCAGGCTTGCCGCTTCAAAGCTGTTCGCGCCCTCTATTCCCTGGTATGCTACCCTCGCGCCGTCGGCTTCGATTCCGGGACGGGCGTTGGCGATCAGCCCTCTGAGTTCCTCTCCGCCGCCCACGATATTGTATTGCAGGGTGCGCGAAAGCTCCATCAGATTTGTGTACATCAGCCGAGCATACGCGCCGTATTCGCCGCCCTTTTTTTCAACCTCGTCAAGGATCTCGTCCTCGCGCTGTTGGTTAAGGATCGGGATATCGTTCGCCTTTTTGTAACGCCCCACCTCTTTGGCGCAGTCCATGCGCGCCTTGAACAGTTCCAAAAGCTGACTGTCAATTTTATCAATATCCTTGCGGATCTCACTCAAATCTCTCATTTTTGCCTCATATCAAATTTATCAGTGCGATCGCCGTCACAGCCTCGATCACCGGAACGGCTCGCGGTACGATGCAGGGGTCGTGTCTGCCCCTGATTTCAAGCTCGGTGTTTTCTCCGGTTTCAAGGTTTACGGTCCTCTGCTTTTGCGCGATCGACGGAGTGGGCTTTATTGCCGCCGTAAAAATCACCGGCATTCCGTTTGTTATGCCGCCCAAAATCCCGCCGCAGTTGTTTGTTTCGGTAACGACCCTGCCGTCCATATACACAAAGGGGTCGTTTGACTGTGAACCGCGCATTTTTGCAAGCTCAAAGCCCTTGCCGAACTCGATGCCCTTGACCGCCGGAACGCCGAAAACCGCCTTGGCGATCACTCCCTCAACGCCGTCGAACATCGGCTCGCCAATGCCCGGTGTGAGACCGGTCACGGCACATTCGATCGTGCCGCCTATGCTGTCAAGGGATTTTCTCGCGCTTTCGACCTCGGCGCGCATTGCCTCTTCCCTGTCCTCGTCGATCAGTGCAAATGATGAGGAATCAAGCCTGCCGATCAGCTCGTCGGAAATTTTCGTCGGGTCAAATGCCTTGTCGTTCACGCCGCCTATGCTTTTGATGTGGGCGGCGATTTTGATCCCGCGCTTTTCAAGAAGCTGGCGGCAGATCGACCCGGCAAAAACCAGCGGAGCAGTGATCCTGCCCGAAAAATGACCGCCGCCGCGAATGTCGTTTGCGCCGCCGTATTTTATGAACGCGGTGTAGTCGCTGTGGCCGGGTCGCGGACATTCAAGCAGGTTGGAATAATCTCCGCTTTTGGTGTTGGTGTTTCTGATCACCGCGCAGAGCGGCGCGCCTGTGAGGGTGCTGCCGAGCATTCCCGAAAGCACCTCGGGCAGATCGCTTTCCTTTCGCGGAGTGGCGGTTTTGTCTCTGCCGGGCGCACGACGTTTCATTTGTGCAAGAACGCCGTCCATGTCGATTTCCGCGCCTGCCGAAAGCCCGTCAATCACCACGCCTATGCCGTTTCCGTGGCTCTCGCCGAAAACTGAGATTTTGATTTTTTCACCGTAGGTTGAGGACATTTTTTACCCTCCGTTAATCAATAAGCTCGGCGTGACCGCCAAAGCTGTTGTATACCTCAAAAAAGTTCGGGAAGCTCTTGTTTACGCTCAGCGCGTCGGAGCAGATGATCTCTCCGTCCGCACCCGAGGCGCAAGCCGCTGCCGCCATAACGATCCTGTGATCGTTGCAGCCGTCAACGCTGCCGCCGCTGAGCCTTCCCACGCCTGTGATCTCAAGTCCGTCGGCGAGCTCTCTGACTTTTCCGCCGAGCGCGTTTATCATATCTGCGGTCGAAGAAAGCCTGTCGCTTTCCTTGAGCCTGAGCCGCGCGGCGTTGATTATTCTGGTTGTTCCCTCGGCAAAGCACGCGCAAACGGCAAGAGCCGGAACAAGGTCGGGGATCTGCGAAGCGTCAAGTATGAGCGCACTCATCTCGCCCTTTTCCACAGTGACTCTGTTTTCGCTCTGCTCCACCCTTGCGCCGAAGCGTCTCAGGATCTTTGCGATCTCTCTGTCGCCCTGCGCAGAGCTTTTGCTGACGTTTTTCACCGTTACGCTGCCGCCGATCGCCGCGCTGACCATAAAGAACGCAGCCTGCGACCAGTCGCCGTCGGTTGTATAATCGGTCGGAACATAGATCTGACCTCCGCTTATATGCCAGCCGTCGTCCGTTGCTTCAACGCTCACGCCGAATTTTGACATAGTGCGGAGCGTCATTTCGATATATCCCACGCTTTCGGGCGGAGATGTCAGAACGATATCGCTGTCGCCCTCAAGGAGCGGAAGCGCGAACAAAAGCCCGGTGATGAACTGCGAGCTGATATTGCCCGGAAGCTCAAATCTGCCGCTTTTGAGCTGACCGCTGACAGACAGCGGAAGCCTGCCGCCGGTATGACATTCAACTCCGTTTTGGGGCAGGATATCGGCATAGATCCCAACAGGACGTGAAACCAGGCTGCCGTGCCCCTCAAAGCTTGCCGAAACTCCGCCTGCCGCCGCCACAGGTACAAAAAACCTGAGCGTGCTGCCGCTTTCGCCGCAGTCGAGCACAGCGGTTTTGTTCTTAAAAACCTCTGTTCCGTCAACCGTGAGGATGTCGTTTTCCAGTTCGATTTTTGCGCCCAACGCTCTTGCGCAGTCAATAGTCGCATTTATGTCGTTTGAAAGGGCGACCGGGCTGATTTTGCAGATGCCGCCCGAAAGCATTGCGCAGATCACAGCGCGGTGAACGTCGCTTTTTGAGGGAGGAACGCTCACCTCTCCGTGCGGCGCGAACGGTTTGTAAATTACATTTTTCATATCGTTATACCGTTATAAATTCTTCGAGCCTGTCAAGCCCGACCTTTTTTGTAAAGCTTTCTCCTATTTTTGTCAGAAGCACGAGGTTGATCTCGCCTCCGGCTGTTTTTTTGTCCGACCTTGCCGAATCCGCGATCTCGGCAAAGCTCAGGCTTTCCGTTGTGGGCAGTCCGTATTTTTCGCAAAGCGCGGCGATCCTGTCCGCCGTTCCCGGCTCGGTGCAGCCCTGCTTTTCGCCTGCCTTTGCTATCATCACCATTCCGACCGCGACCGCCATTCCGTGGGTTATCCCCGAAAAGCCGTGCAGCTTTTCGATCGAATGACCGAGAGTGTGACCAAAGTTGAGCAGCATCCTCTCGCCTGCCTCGCGTTCGTCGCGGCTTACAACATCGCGCTTGATCGAAACGCAGGTTTCGATGACGTCCTCGATCCTATTGAGC
Source organism: uncultured Eubacteriales bacterium (assembly GCA_900315605.1). Classification (GTDB taxonomy): domain Bacteria; phylum Bacillota; class Clostridia; order Oscillospirales; family Acutalibacteraceae; genus Ruminococcoides. Next base: position 42,111 of record OMZU01000027.1, read on the forward strand.
GCGTTTTCGGCTTCAAGGCTCTCAAAAAACGCGCTGTCCTTTATGCAGCCGTATTTGATGACCTCGCCCATTCCGTCGCGGATAAATTCGTCCGGAAGCGTTGCAAGCGCGTCGGGATCGATCAAAACCGCGATCGGCTGATGAAACGCTCCCACAAGGTTTTTTCCGGCAGGAAGGTCAACTCCCGTCTTGCCGCCCACCGAGGAATCAACCTGCGCCAAAAGCGAGGTGGGGACCTGGATGAAATCTATCCCTCTGAGATAGGTCGCCGCTGCAAAGCCTGCCATGTCTCCGCAAACTCCGCCGCCCAGCGCAACGATGATATCCTTGCGGGTCATGCCGAAATTGGCAAGATCGGTGTAGATTTTTGAGATCGTATCAAGCGTTTTTGAGCTTTCGCCTGCCTTGAAAATATGTGAAAACACCTCAAAGCCGCTGTTCCTCAGGGATTTTTCAACTCTTTCAAGATACAGGGGAGCAACGTTCGTGTCGGAGATCACCGTTACCTTTTTTGCGGAGGAAAGGCGTTTTGCGGTTTCTCCTACGCTGTTGAGCACGCCCTTTTCTATAAAAATATCGTACGGCTTGCCGGTTGAAACATGAACAATTCTCATTAAATCAATCACTCTCCCAAATCCTGCTTTACCCTGTGACCGCGTTCCAAAAGCTCCGAGAGCTCTTGGCTGTCGTTGCTTTTTATTGCGTTTGAAATCGCCGTGATGTTTTCGATCAGGATATCAAGCTCCTTGATAAGCGGCTCGCGGTTTTCGATAAACAGCTCGCTCCAAAGCTTTGAGTTTATGTTCGCAACCCGCGAAACGTCGCGGTAGCTTCCTGCCGAAAATCCCTTGTGGTTGGGGCAGGAAGGGCTGAGCACATAGGCGCACGCCAAAACGTGAGGAACCTGAGAGGTAAAGGCGATCATTCTGTCGTGCTCCTCGGGGGTTGCGACCTTGATCGTGCCAAAGCCGATCTGTCTTGCAAAGCTCGCCAAAAAGTCAACCTTCTCCATCACCGCGCCGCAGGGCGTTATAATAAAGCTCGCGCCCATATAGAGGTCGGCGTCGCTGACGTCAAAGCCGTTTTTCTCCTTGCCTGCCATTGGGTGGCTGCCGATAAAGGTGAAGCCAAACCTTTTTGCAAGCTCGGTCATCTGGGGACAGATCGCGCTTTTTATTCCCGAAGCGTCGGTGACGATCGTACTCTTTCCGATGTATTCGCCGTTTTTTTCAATAAACTCCACACACGCGCCCGGATACATGCAAAGGATCACCAAATCCGCCTTTTGCATGTCCTCGACCGTGCCGATTACGTCTATCGCACCGGCTTCAAGAGCCTTTTGCGCAACGGACTGAGTTCTGTTGATACCGATAACGGTATGCCTTGTATGTTTTTTTATAGCCTTGCAATAGCTTCCGCCGATGATTCCAAGACCTACAACTGCAATGATCATATTCTTTCTCCGTTAAACTATTTAAAAAGTCCTCCGTCTCCGTCGTAATACTCTTTGTCGGAAATGTCCTTTTTATCTTCCAAATTATATTTGCTGTTTTCAAAAAGACCCTTTCCTGTTCGATAGTTCAAATTTGAATTGCGAACAAAAGCAACGCCAAGCAAAAGAATAACAACAGCAAGGGCAATAAATATAATGATCGTAAAAAATGTATCCATAACAATTCTCCTTAAAGAAGATTTACAACGCCGCTTTTAGCGCGAACACCTTTTTTGCCACCTTGTCAAACTGCTCCGGGGTCAGCGACTGTGCGCCGTCCGAGAGCGCGTGTGGCGGATCGTTGTGAACCTCGATTATCAGTCCGTCTGCGCCTGCGGCAACCGCCGCCATAGCCAGCGGTTCGACAAGCCAGGACTTGCCCGAGGCGTGGCTGGGATCTACGATGACCGGAAGATGCGAGAGCTTTTTGACGATCGGGATAGCCGAAACGTCGAGCGTGTTTCTGGTAAAGCTTTCATAGGTGCGGATGCCGCGCTCGCAGAGCATTACCTTGTCGTTGCCGCCTGCCATAATATATTCCGCGCTCATAAGCCATTCTTCGATCGTTGCCGAAAGACCGCGCTTGAGCAAGATCGGCTTGTTGGTCTTGCCAAGCTCCTTGAGTAGCTCAAAGTTCTGCATATTCCTTGCGCCGACCTGGATTATATCAACGTTTTCAAACATATCTATATGAGAGGTTCGCATGATCTCGGTGACTATTGGAAGCCCGGTTTCTTTTCTTGCGATCTTGAGCAGGTCAAGCCCCTCCGCCTTCAAGCCCTGAAAGGCATAGGGCGAGGTGCGCGGCTTGAACGCGCCGCCCCTGAGCAGGGTGGCTCCCGAAGCCTTGATATCCTTTGCGATACCTACGATCTGCTCCTCGCTTTCGACCGAGCAGGGACCTGCCATGATGTGCAGGCTTCCGTCGCCGATCGAAACAGTGTCGCTGATCTTTATAACCGTGTTGTCGGGGTGAAACTTTCTGTTCGCCTTTTTGTACGGCTCCTGAACGCGCTTTACGCTCTCGACGATATCCTGCGCGTCGATATATTCAATATCAACTGCGGTGGTGTCGCCGATGAGTCCGAGCACGGTGGACTGAACGCCGTCCCATTTGTTGACCCTGACATTATAATCGCTTTTGAGCTTTTCGGTAAAATTGCGAAGCTGTTCCTCGGTTGCGGTCGGTTTTAATACAATGATCATTTTGCTTACCTCTCTTCTCCTAAAAGTATTTAGAATATTTTACCACTTTAAAGCACCAAAAACAATGCAGATTCTTGTCTTGTTTAGCCCGATTTATTGTCAACTGTTGCGAAATATTCACTTTAGTGAAGGCAATTCTGTCGTTCACCTATAAATCATCAAACATAAACGTTTGGTTGCAGCTGTAAAAAATTATAGCAATACTGATACAGTCGGGAACAAACGGATTTTCTTGTTCAATTTTTTATCCCCGACCGAAATTTTCCATTGTCCATTTTCAATTTTCCATTAAAATCAAAGCTTCATGGCTTCCATGACTGCGATCGTGGTTTTCATCGGGGTCGATTGTCCCGACACGACTACGTCCGCCGCCGCCATATAGCGCGGATATCGCTTCATAAACAGCTCCTCCATTGCCCTGTCCTTGTCCTCTCTTTGCAAAAGCGGACGGGTTTTGTCGTTGCGCAGGCGATATTTGATCGTGTTCAGCGGAACATCCAGCAGCACGATTTTGTCCTTCCCCTTGAACGCGCTAACGTTTCTGTCAAAGGTCAGCGCGCCGCCGCCCGAGGCGATTATAAGATTCTTTTTGTCCGAAAGCTCAACGCACGCCTCGTGCTCAAGCTCCCTGAAGCCGTCCTCACCCTGCTTTTCAAAGATCTCTTTAACGCTCATTCCGGCTTTTTCTTCAATATACCTGTCCATATCCAGGAATTTTCTGCCGATTTTTCTGGCAAGATTCCTGCCCACGGTTGACTTTCCGCAGCCCATAAAGCCGCAAAGCACCACATTGTTCATAACCTATACCCCTGTTTTCACCTATACCCCTGTTTTCGCAAAAGCTATCTGCGCAGCAGCTCTTCGGCGCAGTCCGCGCAAAGCCTTGCGATATCCTCTTTGTCATAGCGCGAGCCGTCCCATTTTTCGTGCGCGACCACAGCCTGCCAGACAAGCATCGACATTCCGCCCTCTGCCGCCGCTCCGTTTGAGCGCGCCTTTTGGACGAGCACGGTGTCGAGCGGATTATAGATCGCGTCGTAAACCGCCGCACACTCGACGATCACCGAATCGCTCACAGGCTGTTCGTCACTGTGCGGAAACATGCCCACGGGCGTGGCGTTGATAAGCAAATCGATTTTTCCGCTCAAATCGTCGGCAAGCACGTATGAAGCCTGAGCTCCGGCTACCTTTTCCATGATTTCGTTGCAGAGCGTTTCGGCTTTGTCAACGCTTTTTTCCCTTACGGCAAAGCACAGCGGCTTGTCTCTCAGCGCGATCTCATACGCCATTGTCCTTGCCACGCCGCCGCAGCCCAGAATCACGATCCTGCCGCCGATCTCGATTTTTGCCGCCTCCAGAGCCTTTAAAAAGCCGTCGGGGTCGGTCGTATATCCCCTTGAAACGCCGCCGTAGTTGTGAACTGTGTTGACGCTGCCGTACATCTCAGCCTTGGCGTCCAGCCCGTCGAGCAGCGGGATTATCCTCTGCTTGTAGGGAATCGTGATATTGTAGCCGTCAAGCTGCCTGAGAGTTGCGGCGTATTCCGATTCAAAAGCCTGCGGAGCGATATCAAGAGCAGTGTATTCTGCGTCGATCCCCGAAAGTGCGAACAAACGCTTGTGAATAAACGGAGACATTGTGTGACCTATCGGATGACCGATCACGGCATATTTTTTTGTTTTCAAAGCCATACCCCCTGTTTTTTATCGCCCAAAGCCTCAAAATTTAAAATATTTTTAAAAATTTTTAAAATACGTATTGACAAAGAAGCAAATAACCAATAATATTATCTAGGAGACAATTTCATTTGAAACCATTGTAGCATAAAACATGTGCTTTTGTCTATAATTTAGACACAAATCAATTTGTAGGAGGAAATTATAATGGTATTGGAAAAAGTTAAGGCTATTCTTGCCGAGCAGTTTGACGTTGAAGAGGATAAGATCACTGCTGACACAGACCTTCAGGAGGATCTCGGCGCAGATTCACTTGACGTTGTTGATCTTCTTATGTCAATCGAGGACGAGTTTGAGGTTGAGGTTCCCGACGAGGAAATCGAAAACATCAAAACAGTCGGCGCGCTTGTTTCATATATCGAGGCAAATTCCTAATTCACTCAAAATCAAAAGACTGACTCATGGCTCTGAGGAGTTGTGAGCAGTCTTTTTTTCAATGGACAATTGTTACAATGGACAATTGTTTCAATGGACAATTGACAATGGACAATTGACAATTTTGGTCGAGGAGAAACATTTTATTTATAAAATACGTTTGTTCCCGACTGTATTAATATTGCCATAGTTTTCTAAAACAGATGTAGGGGCGATCATTGGTCGCCTGTGCGCTAAACGTATATGTTTGATTATTGTTTATAGGTGAACAACGGTTTCTGAAAAAATAATCATAAACAAAAAGATAGCTCGCCGCATACTATTTATCAACATATTGTAGACCTATTTAACGATGTGCTGTTCCGAGGGCGCACACATGGGTGCGCCCCTACAGTCCTAAAGGAAAAATATTGCTAAACAAATATAAATACAACCGGGAATAAACTTATTTTTTAAATAGATTCTATCTTCACGACCAAAATTGTCCATTGTCAATTGTCCATTGTCAATTAAATTCCCGCACATGGGCGCGACACTACGGTATGTTGATAAGGTGTGGCTGAATTCAAAATAATTCACGCTTGAAAATCTTGCAAAACTCTGTTATAATAAAACTAAGCAGTGATTGCTGACAGAAAAACGGCTAAAAATAGTTTTATTTTTGGGAGTTTTATAAAAATCATAGACACGGAATATATTTTATGTTATAATTCGCAACGGTTTAAAACGCTAAAGCAAGCGCGGCTAAACCGCGCAATAAAATAAACGGAGGTAAATCAAAGTGGACGAAAAAAAAATCCCTTACAAAATCTATCTTGATGAAAGTGAGATCCCGTCAAAGTGGTACAACGTTCGCGCGGATATGAAAAACAAGCCCGCGCCGCTGCTTAATCCCGGAACTCTCAAGCCAATGACTGCCGAAGAACTCGCGCCGGTATTCTGCGAAGAGCTGGTTGCTCAGGAGCTTAACGATACCGACCCGTACATCGACATTCCGGAGGAGATTCAGAATTTCTATAAAATGTACCGTCCTTCTCCGCTTATCAGGGCTTATTTTCTTGAAAAGGCACTTGATACTCCGGCAAAGATCTATTACAAATTTGAAGGCAACAACACCAGCGGAAGCCACAAGCTCAATAGTGCGATCGCTCAGGCATATTACGCCAAAAAGCAGGGGCTCAAGGGCGTTACCACCGAGACCGGCGCAGGTCAGTGGGGCACCGCTCTCTCTATGGCTTGCTCCTACTTCGGACTGGACTGCAAGGTATATATGGTAAAGGTTTCTTATGAGCAGAAGCCGTTCAGACGCGAGGTTATGCGCACCTATGGCGCAAGCGTAACTCCCTCGCCCTCGACCACAACAAATATAGGCAAGAAGATCCTTGCCGCGCACCCGGGCACAACAGGCAGTCTTGGCTGCGCGATATCAGAGGCAGTTGAGGTTGCGACCACGACCGAGGGCTATCGCTATGTTTTGGGCAGCGTGCTCAATCAGGTGCTCCTGCACCAGAGCGTTATCGGTCTTGAAGCAAAGGCAGCTATGGACAAATACGGCGTAAAGCCCGACATCATCATCGGCTGCGCAGGCGGCGGCTCAAACCTGGGCGGACTTATTGCTCCGTTTATGGGCGAAAAGCTCAGAGGCGAGGCTGACTACCGCATTATCGCAGTTGAGCCTGCAAGCTGTCCGAGCTTTACCCGCGGAAAATTCGCCTATGACTTCTGCGACACCGGAATGGTTTGTCCGCTCGCAAAGATGTACACCCTTGGAAGCGGCTTTATTCCGTCAGCAAACCACGCAGGCGGTCTGCGCTACCACGGCATGAGCTCAACGCTTTCTCAGCTTTATCACGACGGACTTATGGAAGCTACCTCGGTTGAGCAGACCTCGGTATTTGAGGCAGCAGAGAAGTTTGCAAGAGTTGAGGGAATTCTCCCGGCTCCCGAATCCAGCCACGCTATCCGCGTTGCAATTGACGAAGCCCTCAAGTGCAAGGAAACCGGCGAGGAAAAAACCATCCTCTTTGGTCTCACCGGCACAGGCTACTTTGATATGGTTGCTTATGAGAAGTACAACGACGGCGTGATGACCGACTATATCCCGACCGACGCAGACCTTGAAAAAGGCTTTGCAGGTCTCCCGAAAATCGACCTTTAAAATAAAAATATAGAATTTAAGCGGCACCGCTCAATCGAGGGGTGCCGCTTGTTATACATTAAAATCTGAAAGATTGATGACTGTTCTTCCCTTTTTCTTTGCTTTTTGCGTAAAGTCGAACGCTCCGCCGGTTATATGCGAAACATAGCAGATCACGTATTGAGAGTTTTTTATAAGCCAGTCGTTTCTCCAAGAAATGCAAAATTTTTTGGGAACGCTTTCTATTCCGTCGGGAAAAACATAGTGTTGCCAGTCGGCTTCGGGCTGCTTTTCGGAGCCTTTTTTCGGCAGATAAGCAAGAACGACGGCGTAGCTTATTTCAGGATGATCGGCAGAGATCTCTCTCAGCGCGGAAAAAACAAGCGAATCAAAGCGGCCGTTATTGCCGACGTAAAAATTTTTTACGCCGTGCTTCTCTATTAGTTCCCCGATAGCCTTGATTAGCTCAGGCTTAATTGTATCGGGCGCGTCTCTGTGCCCGAAAAAGCAGCAGGTTTTTTCGATCGAATCCATACTTTCTCCAAATACAAAAATAAAAATGGCGCACAACCAAAGCCGTGCGCCCAAAAACACCTGCTCTGATTGTCGCCAAACAATTAAAAGCTTATTCCGACAGCATAAATACTAATCAGGGATAGCAATTTAGAGCATAGTGTTTTTATCAATTTGATAAAAACACTATCCCCAAGAAACCAGCATTTATGCTTTTTAAAAAATATTTAGCTTTTAATTGTTGGCACTTTTATGATATCACAAATCAATTATAAATTCAATAATAATTATAAATAAAAGCCCGGTCGTCGGTGAAATGAACCTAACAACCGGGCAAATGGTATTCAATTATTAAAGCATACCGAAGGATTTGTACATTTTGGTAATCAAAGAGGAAACCTTTTCGGCTGTTGCGGAATCCACCTTGACCTGCAATCTTGCGTCCTCGGAGGTGTTGCTGAAATCGCAGGCGTCGAGAACCTTGTCAAGTCTCATTACGTTGAAAACATTACATGAAATGTATGAGCTGAGATGAACAAAGGTTTTCTCCGGGAACTCCTTGCACATGCGCAGATAGAAGTTCTTTTCTACGCCGAGGATAAAGGTCTGATTTGATGAGGTGCTGATGATCTCTCTCATTTTTCCTGTGCCTATGGCGTAATCAGCCTTTGCGGTGATCGCCTCGCAGCATTCGGGATGAACCATAACAATGCTGTCGGGATACTGCTCCTTGAGCTCCTTCAGGTCGTTTACCGACGCGCTGTTGTAAACATTACAGGTGGGCTGCTTGGGATAAACGATAACCTCTTTGTTCACCTTGCGCATTGCTTCCTGGGTGCAGTTGTACTCGCCGACATAAAGCACGCGGTCGCCCTCTACGCTGTTGATGACCTCCGGAACGTCTCCCGGAAAAGCAAGATAGTCGCCGATGAGCTTGAGGTTAAGAGGTGATGTGCCGTAGATTACCAGCGGAAGCTCAGGGTACTGATCTCTCCACTGCTTTACAGGCTCAAACTGGATCATGTTGTCCATTGCAACCGGGCATGTTGAACCTCTGCCGGGTACAAAAACATTTTTGTCAGGCAGATAGGCAGCCGTAAGCTCCGCAAAAAATGTGGGAGCCAAAACAAGAATGTTCTTCTCTTTGCAGCCCTTTACAACGCTGGAAAAAAAGTCGCGGCTGTCTCCGAGAGTATCGGCAACCTCATGCGTCTCGGCAGGCGCATAGTGGTGAGCGATGATACAAATGTCGTTTTCCTTTTTTAATTCCTTGATTCTCTGAATTTGTTGGTTCATTTTTGATACCATACAGTATTTTTAATATGAATAATACTGCACTTTTTCCTTTCTGAATTGCTTGATATATTTGTGTATTTTGCCATGAGCTGATAATATCATGCAGTTTATTATATCAAGGCATGTATTATAAGTCAATATTTTGCATAATATTCCAAAAAAATACAGCGTTTCCACCCATAGACAGGAGGAAACGCTGTTAAAATTTATATCAATTGCCGTTAATTTATTTTCCCTGTTTTGCGAACGGCTTGTTTTTGATCTCCTTCAAATCATACGGCGTAGCCTGATACACAAAGTAGTTCAGCCAGTTTGTGTAGAGCAGGGTCGCGTTGCTTCGCCAAACCAGTCTGGGAGTTCTGGTCGGGTCGCCGTTCGGAAAATAGTTGTGCGGCACACGAGGATTTATCCCGCGGCTTTGGTCGCGGAAAAATTCCTTTGCCAAGGTGTCGCGGTCGTATTCGGCGTGACCTGTCACAAAAAACTGTCTGCCGCTTTTGTTGCACACAATGCTCACGCCTGCGCGCTCGGAGATCGCGAGGAGCTCAAGCTTTTTGCAGGAGCGGATGTCATCCTCGTCAACGCCGGTGTAGCGCGAATGAGGAATGGAAAACTCGTCGTCAAAGCCCCTCATCAGCGGATGGCGAGGATCAAGCACGGTGTGGCGGTAAATTCCGCTGAGCTTTTCGGGAAGCAGCTTTTTTTGTATTCCATAGTGATAATAAAGCCCTGCCTGCGCGCCCCAGCAGATGTGAAAGGTTGAAAAAACATTGCGCTTTGACCATTCCATGATCTCGCAGAGCTCTTCCCAGTAGTCAACCTCTTCAAAATCGAGCTGCTCAACCGGTGCGCCGGTGATTATCATTCCGTCAAACGACTCGTCCTTGACCTCGTCAAAGGTCTTGTAGAAGGTCGTCAGGTGATGATAAGAGGTAGTTTTTGAGATGTGAGTAGCCATCTGCAAAAGCTCAATGTCCACCTGCAAAGGGCTGTTGCCGAGAAGTCTCAGTAACTGGGTTTCGGTCTCGATTTTTGTGGGCATAAGATTAAGAATAAGTATTTTCAGCGGACGGATGTCCTGCCTGATCGCCACGTCGTCCGGCATGACGAAGATGTTTTCCCCTTCCAAAATCTTTATCGCCGGTAAATTGCTTTGAACCTTAATCGGCATCTCTTTCACCTCTCTTATAATATTAATGCTAGGTGTAACCCTATGTAATAATTAAAAATTAAATCAATATTTATACAGTCGGGAACAAACGCATTTTATATGAAAAACGCTTCTTCCCGACCGAAATTGTCCATTGTCAATTGTCCATTTTCAATTAATATTGCTTGCCCCAGTAAACCATGTGCTTTGCAGGCTTTCCGCAGCAAACGCAGGTGTCGGCAAGGTGCTCCTCCTCAAATGGGATACATCTGCTCTTTACGCCGCCGGTAACATCCTTGAGCTTGTCCTCGCACTCGCTGTCGCCGCACCACATAGCCTTGATAAAGCCGGGGTGATTCTTGGCGATATCAATAAACTCGTCGTAGCTTGTGGCAACAAAGGTCTTTTCCTGAGTGTTTTTCAGCGCGCGGTCGTACATATCGTTGTGGATGGTGTCGAGCAGCTTTTCAACAAACTCAGCCAGCTCGGAGAGCGGCACAAACGCCTTTTCTCTGGTGTCGCGTCTTACAACAACGCACTGGTTCTTTTCGATGTCCTTGGGGCCGATCTCAACTCTTACGGGAACGCCCTTCATCTCGTATTCGGCAAATTTCCAGCCGGGCTGCTTGTCGCTGTCGTCAAGCTTTACCCTGAACTTTGCGGCAAGCTCGGCTTTGAGCTCGTTGGCTTTGTCGAGAACGCCCTCCTTGTGCTGGGCGACCGGAATAATAACGACCTGGATAGGAGCGATCCTGGGCGGCAGAACAAGTCCGTCGTCGTCGCTGTGAACCATGATGAGCGCGCCAATCATTCGGGTGGAAACGCCCCACGAGGTCTGGTGCGGAAAATGAAGCTTGTTGTCCTTGCCGGTGTAGGTGATGCCAAAGCTCTTTGCAAAGCCGTCGCCGAAATAGTGAGAGGTTCCGCCCTGGAGAGCAACGCCGTTGTGCATCATAGGCTCGATAGTATAGGTAGCTTCTGCGCCGGCGAATTTTTCTTTTTCGGTTTTTTGACCTATAACTGCCGGGATCGCAAGGGTCTCGCGGTAAAAATCATTGTAAACGTGGAGCATACGCAGGGTCTCCTCCTGAGCCTCCTCGGGAGTTTCGTGCATTGTATGACCCTCCTGCCACAAAAATTCCGAGGTGCGCAGGAACGGACGGGTGGTTTTTTCCCATCTTACAACGCTGCACCACTGGTTGTAGAGCTTTGGAAGGTCGCGGTAGGTGTTGATGACCTTTTTGTAGTGCTCGCAGAAAAGCGTCTCGGAGGTTGGGCGCACAGCCAAACGCTCGTTGAGCTTTTCCTGACCGCCGATAGTTACCCATGCACATTCGGGAGCAAAGCCCTCAACGTGATCCTTCTCCTTTTGGAGCAGGCTTTCGGGGATAAACATCGGCATATAAACGTTCTCGTGACCGGTCTCCTTAAAGCGGCGGTCAAGGTCAGCCTGGATATTTTCCCAAATCGCGTAGCCGTAGGGACGGATCACCATGCAGCCCTTTACGCCGGAATAATCAACCAGCTCTGCCTTTTTTACGATGTCGGTATACCATTTTGCAAAATCCTCGTCGCGGCTTGTGATAGCCTCGACCATTTTTTTATTGTCAGCCATAAAAATCTCCTCCGTAACGGAAATATTATCGTAATATTTCTATTATACTACATATAAAAAATTTTTCAAGTTTTTGTGATATTTTCTCCAAAAATCATCGTTTTTCATCGTTTTCAAAATATAAAACCTCACCGTTTCCCTTGATTGTCGATAAAGCTTGACAAAAGCCGCAAAATTAAGTATATTTATAACTACAGATGTTCCCAAATATGATACAAAGGAGAAGAATATGGAAAACAAACAAATCAGAAAGATCTCCAACACAAGCTCGATCATGCTTTTGATTTTTGCAGGCTTGATATTTATTTTTACCTTAGCTTTGTCTTTATACGGCTTTATCGCAGGGCCAAGAGCGATATCAAGAAACTCAGACGTTTTTATTCTGATATCCTTTGTTTATCAGTTTGTTTTTGCAGGCTCGGTTTCGATGCTGGTGTTCTATCTTATCCGCCGGCGCAGCACCGGGCTTAGCTTGGGGCAATTGTTTTGCAAGCCTAAGATGTCGGCAGGCTGGGTAATAAAATGGATAATAATAGGTATCAGCATGACCTATCTTGCAAATTACGCCAACCTGTTATTTGAGTTTTTGCTCAATAAAGTAACCGGGATCGAGCTGCCCGAAGTTGAATTGAATTTCGGCAGCGACAGTCCGCTGGGCATGTTCACAACGGTGCTTGCGGTATCGATCCTCGCGCCTGTTTTTGAGGAGCTGATGTTCAGGGGCACGGTTTTGAGAAACAACGAGGTGCTGGGTCAAAAGTTCGCAATATTCACCTCGGCGTTGTTCTTTGGAATGTACCACATGAACCACAGGCAGATCTTCTATGCCTTTGTTCTGGGCTTGTTTGCCGGCTTTTTGTTCGTCAAAACGCGCTCGATCTTCCCGTCGATTATAATGCATTTTGTTTTGAACTCGATTTCCACAGCAGGAATGTTGATTTCAAGCAATTTGGATATTGCTCCGGAAAAGCTTCTCGAAACCCTGAAAAGCAACCCGGCTGCGGTGGCGGCAATAACCTTTTTGGGGTTGATGATAATGTGCATACTTATCTCGGGCATCGTGCTTATCATCGCCGAATTTGCCAGAAGAAGCAGCCGCGAAAAGCTCAGGCTCAGAAAGGGCATATTCAACATATCGACCGGCAAAAAAGCCTTGGTATACTTTACCGCACCGGCAACGATCGTGCTGCTTTTGTATCTGATTTTTATGACGGCAATGAGCACTTTGTCTTACAGCGCGATGTGATAAGTTTTAGTGTGGAGTTTGGAGTGTGGAGTTTGGAATTTCGGTCGTGAAGATAGGTTTTGTTTGGAGGAAAAGTCTGTTCCCGACTGTATTAATAATGCTATTGTTTTCTTGAACAACTGTAGGGCGACCCTACAATCCAAAAAAATTATGCAAAAAAATATAAATACAATCGGGAACAAACGTATTTTTTAAACAGATTCTTTCTTCCCGACCGAAATTATTCATTATTCTTTATTCTTTATTCGTTATTCACTAAAAATCTTCCCCCGGTTTTGCACACTGCGCAATTACCGGGGGATTTTTATTATTTTATCTGAGTTTAGTATTAGGTCGTCGCGGTATTGAGGATCGGACCCAGCTTGTTTCTCGGGATCGAGAACGCAACATTGTTTGCGTGGTCGCCGACTCTTTCGAGGATCGTGAGCATATCAAGGAAGATCGTTCCTTTTTCCGCAGAGCATATGCCGCTGTTCATTCTTCCGATATGGTTGAATTTATAAATCTTTACATAGCTGTCGAGCGAGCTTTCGGTCTCGATCACTCTCTTGGCAACGTCGAAATCAAGCGTCTGAGCGTTGAAAAGCGAGAGGCCGTCCTCGATCAGCATTGATACGAGGTTGTCAAGGTGATGAAGCTCATTGTTGGCTTCCTCAGAGAAGTGGATCTTTCCGTCGATCATTTCCTTGGCGTGCTCGGTAATGTTTTCGGCATGGTCGCCTATGCGTTCAATATCCTGGATCGCCGAATACATTACGCCCATTGTTTTTCGGTCGCTGTCCACAATGTCAAGACCGTTGATTTTGACGATATAGCTTGTGATCTCGTGGGTGAGATAGTCGATCACCTTTTCGTTTTTCTGCACCTTTTCGATCAAATGAGCGTCTTGGTCAAAGAAAGCCTGGATCGCATAGTGATAGTTCTTTCTGGCAAGCTCGCCCAGTCGTTTACACTCGTTTTCAACCTGCAAAACAGCCATAGGCGGTGTTTTGAGAATACGGTTGTCCAGGTAAACGGTCTCCATTTTTTCCTTATCGTCGTCAACATCGGGCAGGATCAGCTTGGTCAGCTTGATGATAAGTCCCGAAAGCGGCAGGAAAACAATGGTTCTCGCAACGTTAAAGGCAATGTGGACCGCAGAGATCTGGGCTGCGGTTTTGCCTGCGAGGAAGGGGATCGATTCTACGATCTTTACGACCGAGAACGGCGTAAAGTCAAGTGCCATGACCACGCCCGAAAACAGCAGCGCGGCAAACAGGCTGGTCAAAAAGTTTGACAGCGCGACCTGCTTTGACTCGCGGTTTGCACCTGCGGCAGAGAGAAATACAGGCATACACGCGCCGACGTTCATACCAAAGATAACGTAAACGCAGTCGGACAGGCTGACAACTCCGCTCATGCCCAACGCCATAAGGATGCCGACCGAGGCGGAGGAGCTTTGCATGATTCCGGTGAAGATCATACCCACCAAAAGACCGAGCAGCGGATTTGACAAAGCCGAAACCGTGTTGATGAAAACCTGGGAATCCTTGAGAAAATCAAAGTTTTCGCTCATGATATCCATACCCATGAACAGGATACCAAAGCCGGCGGCGATTTGACCGTAATAGCGGTAGTTGTTCTTTTTGGCAAAGGTGATGACCACCGCGCCCACAAAGGTAAATATCGGAACAAATGCCTTGATATCAATAGACAACAACAACGAGGTTGCGGTCGTACCGATTTTGGAACCGAACAAAATACCTATACTTTGATAAATGTCCATCAGTCCGGCGTTTACAAAGCCGACAACCATTGCGTCGGTCGCCGAGGAGCTTTGAATAACGGCGGTTACAAGCAAGCCTACCATCATGGCGATGAACTTGTTGCTGGTGATTTTTTGGAGCATGACCCTGAGCTTGCTACCTGCGGCGAGCTCCAAGCCCTCGCCCATGTATTTCATACCAATCAGGAAAAGACCAAGTCCGCCCAACGCCATTATGACGTTTAGAATAATCTCGTATGTATCCATACTTTATCTACCATCCTGTTTTTTATAGGTGTAATTGATAAAATACACCAAAGTAATTATACCACATACTTAATGATTTTTCCATACCTAAAAGATTTTTTTACGGTGGTGTTTTTTAGCCATGCACAAAGCAGAGCAAAACAAGCTTTTGACTATAAGCCAATGGAATTTTGCTCAAAGCGTTATTTCGGCAACGCTTTAGAGATATAACATCACCAAAAACACACAAAGACAGCCCCACATAATCAAGCGATGTGGGGCTGCCGTTATAAGCTGCTAAAATACAAAGGTCAGCAAAAGCATAGCCAAAAATGCAATTATAGTAAGCGGAGCCGAAAAGAATACCAGGGTCTTTTTCCATGCGCCATAGGGAAATTCACCCTTGCTGAACCCAAGGCTCTTTTTCTTTTTTACTATATAAGGATCTGTTTGATCCTGCCGTTGAATATGGTCGTCATTATCGACATAGTTCGCACAAGCGGACGAGGGTGTCCTTCGCCACTTTTTAACGATTTGTACTATAAGCATGATGGGACCGGCAATAAGCAGAAAAGCTAAAGTCAGAAATGTCAAAGCCAGTAAAACCGAGAAAACAGGCTGCTTGTGGAACATTGCCTTTATCATAAATTCTTTGTCGCTTGCCGAGAGTATGGAGCCGATATGAGCATGTGAAAAATCCCTTAAAAAACTAATAAAATTGTTTAAGAAATGAATAAACATAGTCGAAGCTATTGAGCCGGTTTTCGTAAAGATCAGGCAAAGCAGAACTCCTATCATTGAAGCACTGAAAACCTGCCCGGTATTAATGTGCCACAATCCAAAAGCTGCTCCGCTGACAACGGCAGCAAACAATTGACCCATCGGTTCGTTATTCCTGTAAATCGTTGCTCTGAACAAAAGCTCCTCAAAAAACGGCGCGAACAGCACGAGAGGAACGGCATAAATGATCCAAGCTATCACTTCGTTGTTTTGGGAAAACAATGCTTCGTCCATCGAGCCGGACGATCCACCAACACTAAAAAAGCTTGACATTATCATTCCGAAAAGCTGAGAGGACCCGATGCCGATCACTGCCCATTTCAGAACCCAGCCCTTCGATCTTTGTGATTTGCCGAAGGCGTCGCGCAGCCTTAGTCCGTTTTGGCGGTTGAGACACTTGTAATACAGCAGGAGCAAAAGCGGTATCGTAACCAAATAAACCATTATATATCTTAGTGAGTATACAAACAGTGCGTTCTGCCATATTGAACCGTAGCCACCTGCTTTGAACATATATTTTAATAAGAATTGACCCGGGAGCACAACAGCAAAAAATATGACCAAAAGCAGTGAACCGCTGTTCGAGATTCTTCTGATTTGCTTGTTAATTGCCTTTTTGTCCATTTTTTCAACTTCTTTCAATCATCAAAAAGCTTTGGGGTTCAAGAAGCACTTTTCCGCACGAAATCCCTCCGCCGCCGAGAGAATATATTATTTTTCCGTCAAAAGCCGCGTCAAGCTCTGCTTTTTCTGCAAGAGGGTTAAAATACATGGCAAGCCTTCCGCGCTTGTAGTAAAACGGGAGCTTTCCTTCCTCATATACAAATTCAAGCTCGCCGTTGCCTTGGAGGTCGGCGTATTCGTGCCTGAGCGCGATAAGCTCGGTAACGACCCTGTAGATGCTGTCGGGATCGTCGCGCTGATTTTCAACAGTCGGTGCGTCCGGGCTTTTATCAACCGGAAGGTAAGGCTCGTCGCTTGTTGAGAATCCCAAATTTTTGCCGCTGCTCCACTGCATAGGCGTGCGCGAGCCTGTTCGGGAGAAGCCGCCCTCCTTGCTTACAAGATCGTCCTGGTAGCGCATACCCAGCTCGTCGCCGTAATAGAGGAAAGGAACGCCGGGCATTGTAAAGATGAACGCGTTGACAAGCTTTATCGCCTGTTTGTCAAGATATGCGGTAACTCTCGGCATATCGTGGTTGTTGGTCATAAAGCTGATGTAGCCGTTTTCCTTGGTTTTTTCATAATTGGGCAGGTATTCGTCCGCAAACGCCTTTAGATTTCCGCGGCCGTTTGGATTAAACACCGCCTCGTCGCCCCACATGCCGTAGCGGAACAAGCGGCTGTAGCCGTTGCCGTAGTGGTCAAGATAAAAATCCATGTGGAAGCCGGCGTTATTGATCGCGCGCTCGGGATGACACCACTCTGCGACCATTGCAGCCTCGGGATACTCGGAATCGAGCATTTCTCTTATGCCTCGCCAGATCTTGGCTGTGGCGATTTTTTCGTCGTCGTTTTTAACAAGCGAATCAGCCATATCGACTCTGAAGCCGTCCGCGCCCTTGTCAAGCCAAAAACGCATAATATCCTTTATCGCCTCTGCGGTTTTCAGGCAATCCGGGTGATCTGGCGGAAGCTGCCAATCGGGATGAGTGATGTTATAAAAGCCATAGTTGAGCGCGGGCTGAGAGCTGAAATAATTTACGAGATAGTTGCCGTTTCTTTCGCAAATACCGCACATCATGCGATACTGCGGAGGAGCGTCCCAAACCGTTTTTGTGAAAATATAGCGGTTTGAAAGCTCGCTTTGAGCGGCTTTTTTTGCTTCCAAAAACCAAGGGTGAGTGTCCGAGGTGTGTCCCGGAACAAGGTCGAGCAGGATTTTCAGTCCCATTTCGTGAGCTGCTTTAAACAGCCTTTCCAGATCCTCGTTTGTTCCGTAGCGCGGAGCAACCTTTTTGTAGTCGCGAACGTCGTAGCCTGCGTCCATAAACGGTGAATCATAGACCGGGTTGAGCCAAATTGCATTACAGCCCAGACCTTTGACATAATCAAGCTTTTGAATTATTCCGTTGATGTCTCCAATTCCGTCTCCGTTGCTGTCATAAAAGCTTTGGGGATATATTTCATAGAAAACAGCGTTTTTTAACCAACCGGGCATAAAACCAACCTTTCATAGTTTTGATAGAGTGATTTGCAACAATCTGCACAAATTCATAATACCATTTTTGGCTTGATTTGGCAATAAGATTTGAAGTATTTGGAATAATTTTTTCCGGTAAAAATCAGTTGCGCGATTCGGTTTTTTATCATATGATGATAGTGTATTATGTCGGGGAGGGCTGAGCATGACGGTCAATAAGCTTGCGGAAAACAGGGTACTGATAATTTTGGGCGGAGAAGAAATGAAAAGCTACAAGCTTGAATTTGAGAAGCTGAGCTTTGAAAATTCTCATTCAAGAAGGGTGATGCTGCGCCTGATCCAGGTTGCCTGCCGAAAATCCGGGATCGCAACAGTGGGAAAAAGCGTGAGTGTTGAAGCGTTGATGCTCAGCGAGGGCTGCTATTTATTGATGACTGTTGAGCACAAAACAAAAAGCTACAGGCTGAAAAAAAGCAGCGGTATCTGCTGCAAATTTGAGAACACGGCTTCTTTGATGAACGCCGCCGAAGCTCTGTATAGGGAGGGCTTTTGCTGCACAAAGAACTCACTTTATGAAGCAAGTGGCGAGTACTACATTATTTTTGATTATCCGGCGCTTCCCCTTGCGATAAACCGAATTATAAGCGAGTATTCGTCGGTAAAACGAAATTCGGTTTATATTTCAAGAATAAAAGAAAGCTGCAAGCTTGTTTGCGCCAACAGCGCGATACAGCAGATCGGTGTGCATTTGGTTTAGAAAACTATTAGCAATTCGCGGCGCACGCCTTACTTCAATTTATTTTTGCGATCTGATGCCAAAAAAATAATCCCTCCCGACTTTTGGGAGGGATCGTTTTTAGATCAATCGTTGATCAAAACCTGATCGCCGATCGGATATGTATAGTCAAAGCAAGACAGATAGAATTGTACTTCGGTTGCGTCGTCGACAGTCACTTCTTCGTCTGCGTCAACATCCGAAACATACATTCCTACATTATCCAAGGTCTTTATTCCGGCAAGATGATACTGGATCGCGGTAACATCCCTTATATCGGCAACGCCGTCTCCGTTGGCGTCGCCCATTACATAAAACGGCACAGCTCCCGCTGCAAATTCATCGTCGGGGTATTCTCCTCTCAAACCGGGGTTTTCTGAGCTTTGAGCAACTTTAGGGATCACCTTTAATTTTGTATCGGTATAATTACTTCCGTTAAAGGTAATTGTCGCGGTGCAGGTGCGGATCCCTGTTTCGGTGGCGGTCGGTTCCTTTGTGACCTTTGTGGTCACTTTCGCGTTTTTGACCTGAGTATTATCGCAATCGGCGCAGATAAAGGTTGCCGTTGCCGAGGAATAACCGTTCCATGTCCATGTAGGTTCCCCATAGCTGTGTACAGCCGGGATAGTTTTTTCTATTGTGTCTGTATAAGTTATACCCTTGAAGGTAACTGTTGCCGTACAGGTTCTGATTCCCGTTTCGGAGCAGGTCGGTGCTTTTGTCACTTTCGTTTTTACCGTTGCCTTTTTAACCTGAGTATCGTCGCTCTCGGCGCATGTAAAGGATGCTGTTGCCGCAGAATATCCGCTCCAAGTCCAGGTCGGCTTGCCATAGCTGTGTCCTGTTGCCGGTACTGTTTTTTCTTTTGTATCGGTGTATGTTTTTCCGGCTAAGGTCACTTTCACGGTACAGGTGCGGATTCCCGTCTCGGTACAAGTCGGCTCCTTGGTAATCTTTGTGGTTACGGTAGCATTCTTGATCTGGGTATCACCGCACTCGGAACAGGTAAAATTAGCAGTTGCCGCGGAATATCCGTCCCAAGTCCATACCGGCTCATCGTAGCTGTGTTTTGCAGGAACTGTCTTTTCCTTTGTATCGGTATAGGTGTTTCCGTTGAAGGTCACTGTAGCAGTGCAGGTTCGGATCCCTGTTTCGGTGCAGGTGGGTGCTTTTGTGATTTTTGTGGTTACGGTCGCATTTTCAACCTGAGTATCGTCGCAGTCGGTACAGGTAAAAGTAGCAGTTGCTGCGGAATATCCGTCCCAAGTCCATACCGGCTCACCGTAGCTGTGTTCTCCCTCATGAATCGCGACAAATTCAAAACCTTTTTCATTGGCATATCGTTGAGCCTCACTGTTTTTATACCCGAATATAACAAATCCGTCAACTTTTTTTAAATAGCATTCATCATATCTATAGGGATTTTCGTCATCGTCATCAACAAAGAGTATTGGGAACGGATTATTTTCATAATAGCCAAACGCTTGTTCCCCAATACGTACTACACTCGAAGGAATAGTTACAGATTTAAGAGCCGGGCATTTATAGAACGCGTGCCTTCCGATAAAAGCCACGTTGTCGGGAATGGTTATTTCTCTCAAAGCACTACACTCCCGAAATGTCTCTAGTTCGATTGATGTAACATTTCTGGAAAGTTTAATTTCTTCCAGTTTATCACACGAATGAAAGGCACTATCGCCAATGGAAACTACACTGTCAGGGATGGTTATATGAGTTAGTTTATCCATACCATAAAATGCACTTCTCCCGATTTCCGTTACAGTATCGGGAATAGTTGTGGATGCGAAACCGCAAACCAACTTGTTATTCTCTGTTTCGATTATTGCATTACAATTGTTACGGCTGTCATATACCGGATTTGCACTGTCAACCGCAATGGAATCCAACCCGGAGCATCCCACAAAAGGATTATAACCTAAATCCGTATCTATAAATGTTACACTTGCAGGTATCCAAAGCTCAGTTAGCTTACTACAACCAGCAAATGCTGACATGCCAATGCTTTGCAATGAGCTTGATAGAATTATTTCCGGCAGACTACAACAGTTACCAAAAGCACGTTCACCAATATCGGTAACACTGTCAGCCATAGTTACACTCTTAAGAGCATAACGAGGCTCATAGGATTGAAAGGCATGATTCCCGATATTAGTAACTCCATCTTCTATAATGACACTTTTCAAACCTGTATTAGAAAACCACGGTGAACCCTCGAAACTATAATCTGCCATTCTGCCTTCACCGCTGATTGTGAGCACTCCGTTTTCATCAATTGTCCATGTGCAGTCGCCCGTTGTACCGCTTGTTGCTCCCACCTCTTTGTCAGCCGTTTCCGCAGCATATGACGAAACGTGAAAAGCAGGAACCGAGGTCAAAAGCAACGCGCTCAAAAGTACTGCCGTAAGCTTTCTTAATGCTTTTTTGGTTTTTTTCATTGTGATTACCTCCTATCTCAAAAAATGAAATTTGTCAATAGTTTCTCCCAAAATTAACAGAGAAAAATATTTTAACACAGATGAACGCAATCAAAAGTTTTGCG
>OMZU01000031.1 GCA_900315605.1 uncultured Eubacteriales bacterium
AACCAATCAGATGACTAACCGTTTTCTGGATCGCTTTAAGGAACTTAACGGAACATATATCTGCAATGAGATACTCGGCTGTGATATTACCACGCAGGAGGGAGTAGAATACGCTGTAAAGCACGAATTATTCACCACGACCTGCAGAGATATGGTAGCGCTTGCCGTTCGGGTTCTTGAGGAAATCATTGAATGAAAATGATATAATAATCAAAAGAAAAATCGGGATTTGTAGGAATATTCATTTCTCTTATAAACAGGCACCGAGGTGCGAGGAGGTAAATAACATGGATATGAAGCAGGCAATGAAAGAACGTCATATGGTTCGAAAGTACACTGATGAACCTATTCCGGAGGATATCGTAGAAAAGTTGAATCGTCGGGTAAGAGAGAATAATGAGCAGTATGGACTATCTATCAAATTGATGACCAATGATGATAGTGCTGTTCCCGGTGTGATCAAACTGATCCTCGCTAAGGGGGTCAACAATTTCTTTATCATGGCCGGGCCTGATGGTGCAGATGAACTGTGTGGATACTGTGGAGCTGATCTGATGCTTTACGCACAGACGCTGGGACTGAATACATGGTGGGTCGGCGGTACCTATAATCGAAAAGGAGCACAGAAAAAAATCGAAGGTGCAAAGCCTGTAGGAATCATCGCTGTTGGTTATGGCCAGACACAAGGTGTTCCACATAAGACAAAGACAGCAGAACAGGTCAGTTCATACGACGGAGAAGCACCACAGTGGTTTAAGAACGGCATTGAAGCAGCACTCTTGGCACCTACCGCACTGGCAAAACAGGCATTCACCATCAAAGGTAAAGGAAATAAGGTATCTATCTCCTGCGATAACGGCATCTTTACCGGTGTGGATACAGGTCTTGTGAAATACCACTTTGAACTTGGAGCGGGTAAGGATTGTTTTGAATGGGTGTGATCCCTATGGGTGAGCATTACAAAAGCATTTTTCTGTCTGTAATTATTATCTGACAAATTCCCATAACTATCATCAATAACAAAAACACACCAAGCCATGAGGTCAATAGCCTTGTGGCTTTTCTTTTTTGGAGGTGAAATCAAATGATACTCACAGCATTAGTACAAACGAAGGGCGGTACGCTTGTGGTAGATCTGCCGCGCGACCGCATTGATTTGGAGATGAAGATACGATCTGTCGGCATCGAGCGCTTATCAGACCAAATCCGTATTATCGACGACGAGGAAAAGAGCGATATCAGCGTGAAGCTATTCGGCGAAAGCGATATCGGCAGGCATTTGTCATTGCTTTTTAACGAAAACGATACGCTGTTTGAGGTAAACAAGACCCTGCAGTTTGTGGCGAATTCCGTTGAGGATATCCGCGACGATTTGGAGATGAATATCGTTCACGACCAATACGACTCGCCCGCGGTGCTTGTCGGCGATATCGAGCGCATGACTGATGAAGTCGGGCAGTACACCGAAACCTTCTATTTCCCGCTTGTCGGCAATATGGAGGATGAGGACGATGGCGAGCAATACGAAGTCGGCAACCGCTATCTCCGTTATTATGAATACGAGATTCGTGAGCTGCTTCAAAAGGAGCAGGATCTCGACGGCACGAACATGAAGGACTACTTCTACGATGATGATAAAGCGCAGAAGAAAATGGTTTCATGCCAATGGGATGTCGTTGACCGAAACAACACCCTCTACGGCAAGGTCGAGTTCCGGCTCAGAGAGCCGTTTACGGCAGAAGAAAAGGAGCTTGTGCGCAGCTGGTGCATTGGACAGGCTGCAGACGGCTTAGGCGAAGGGCTCGAACAGCGCCCGATCGAAACCGAGGACGGCGATCTCTACGTCTCTATGTGGAACAGCGGCGACGACTATTTTATGTACGACGAGGATGAAATGTCCGATTACCTCGCCCAGCAGCAGGGCGGCGTAATGACGCAGTAAAAAATAACTCGGAAAGGTGTTGATGATACATATGATTCAGAAAACCGAATAGCTATATTGATCGGCAGAGGGCGACCTCTGCTTTTATTTTTTGTGAAAGGAAGATTCAAAATGAAAAGAAAAAGCATCACAAAAGCCCTTATCAGCTTGATGCTGCTTGTTTCCGTGGCGTTCTCATCTTTGGCTGCTCTGCCTGCGTCGGCAGCGACGGTTAGCTCCGACAGCAGCGTGAGCGCAGGTTGGAAATGCTCCGTTCCCAAAATCGACGCAAGCTCGATTCATCAGAGAGGACAGTCCATCGGCTTCCGCTGGAATAAGGTGAGCGACGCCACACGTTACAGGGTGTTCTATAAGGACAACGGAGGTACTTGGAGAAAGCTCGGCGACACGATCGGCAATCTGTGGTATGACCGCGAACTGAAAAGAACCTGTATGGGCGGTTATTATACCGTTCGCTGTGTATCCGATGACGGAAAAACGTTTATTTCCGATTATCAGCATTCGGGAACATGGATTAAGGCGACATACTATTCAACGCCCTGCATCGAGCATGTGCAGAAGATCAACTGGAACAAGGCGTATATCTTTTTTGAGGGGAATCCGAACGTGATCCGCGACGGAAACCTTTTTCAGTTATACATGAAGAAAGGTAAAAGCGGCAAGTGGACAAGAATCAAATCACGCCTTGAAATGTGGGAGGAAACGCCTGAGATGCGTACCGACTACGACGGCGCGGACTACTATCCCATGTGCTACCGTGCGGAAATCACCAACGATTCCGTCCCTTATCCCGGTGAAACCTATTACTACACCGTTCGCTGCGTCGGCTTTGGAAACAAACTGCTTGACAACGGAAGTGTTGGTTTCGGCGAAATCTTCACGAGCATGTACAACGACAATAACGCCTACTACATCCACCATCCAAAATAATTATCAGGAAAGGACATAGTTTATGAACAAAAGCTTATCAACAACAAAACTGACAAGAGCCGGCGCGATCATTCTCGCGGTCATCACGCTCCTGTCAACCATTTTCATTATTCCCGCGAGCGCGAAAACAGGCGACCCGGCGACGATCACCTTTGATTATGCTTACGACACCGGCGGCAACATTATCACCTATCACGGCACCGTCACCCACGACGGCATTACTGTCGGCACTCCCGGTGAGGAGCTTTGCCGCATCTATGCCAACGGCAAAGACGCCTACTGCATTCAGCCCGGTTACAGCCTCTATTCCGGCAACACGCTGATCGAGGGTCAGTCCTCCGTTTGGGACGGCGTGAGCAAGGATAAGCAAAAGGCGGTGAACATCGCTCTTTTGTACGGCAAGCCCGGCAACGCAAAGAACCTCGGCGGCACCGACGGTCAAAAGTGGATCGCTACACAGGTTATTGTGTGGGAAATCCTCTGCGGCTGCCGCAATACAGGCGCGGGCTTCAAGTGTACCAACACCAAATTCATCGATGCGCTCACAGCAGGCGACCACAACCCCGGCGTCAAGTCGGTGTATAACACGATTGCCAATGCGATGGCGAATCATCATACCGTGCCTTCCTTCGCTTCCAATCTCGCGTCCTCTGCTCCCACTCATACGATGCAGTACAGTAACGGCGCTTATTCTGTGACGCTTACCGATAACAACGGCGTTCTCTCACAGTTTGCCTACAAGACAAGCGGAAACATCGCCGTCAGCATTTCGGGAAACAAGATGACGCTTTCCACCAACTCTCCGATCACGGAGGAAAAAACGCTCGCGATCAATAAGACAGTTCCGACTGTCAACGATTCCGTTCTGGTCGCGTTCGGCGATTCGTACAAGCAGGACGTCATCGTCGGCGTTGCGGCGCCCGACCCCGTTCCGTCCGTTTTCAAGCTGAAAACAAGCGGTGGTCATCTGAAAATCGTCAAGACCTCTGAGGACGGTAATATTGCCAATATTGAGTTTACCGTCACGGGCGATAATTTCAAGCAGACGGCAAAAACCAATGACAAGGGCGAGCTTGTTCTCACAGGTCTCACTCCCGGCACATACACCGTGACCGAAGCGAAGTCCGACAAGTATGTAGAGCAGCCTCCTCAAAAGATCACCGTTGAGAACGGCAAGACAGCTGAGGTCAAGTTCCATAACAGCCTGAACAAGGGCGGTTTGAGTATCATCAAGACCTCCGAGGACGGCATTGTTGCGGATATTGAGTTCACCGTAAAAGGCGGCAATTACAATAAGACAGCGAAAACCGATAAGAACGGTCGGATCAATCTTCCCGATCTTCTGCCCGGCACCTATACCGTCACCGAAACGCCCTCCGACAGATATATTGCTCAGGAGCCTAAGACGGTCACCGTTGAGTACGGAAAGACTGCGTCAGTGAGCTTTGAAAACAAGCTGAAGAAGGGCAATCTTGACATCATCAAGACCTCCGAGGACGGCGTTGTCGCTGATATCGAGTTCACTGTAAAAGGCAGCAACTACAACAAAACCGCCAAGACGGACAAGGACGGCAAGCTGCACCTGACAGGTATGCTTCCCGGCACATACACCGTGACCGAGACTCCCTCCGACAGATATATCGCTCAGGAGCCGCAGACTGTCAACGTTGAATACGGCAAGACTGCAACGGTCACCTTCAAAAATATGCTGAAAAAATCCGAAATTACGATCGTAAAGAAGGATGCCGAGAGCAAGAAAACCATTCCTCTCGCAGGCTTCGGCTTCAAGATTCAGAAAGCAGACGGCAGCTATGTCGCCGTCGATCAGAAGGACGTATTCTTCACCGACAACACCGGTACGATCAAGCTCCCTATCAAGCTCGCTTTCGGCAGCTACAAGCTGATCGAGGTTCAGGCAGGCACGGGATATGTGCTCGATGGTACGCCCATCAGTTTTACCGTTGACGGCACAAAAACCGTCATTGAGCTTGTGAAGTACAACAAGGTTGAGAAGGGTACGATCACCATCACCAAAACAGGCGATATTTTCGCGTCCGTTACTGAGGAAGAAGTAACCGAGCCTACAACTGAACCCTCTGAAACGGAAGAAACAACTGCTCTCGCAGAGGAAAGCACAACCACACCTGAAACGACAACTATCCCTGCCGAGGAATCCACCGCGCCGACTGAACCCTCTGAATCGGACGACAGAAAACCCGTTATCAAGTATCAGCCCGTTTACAAGAACGGCGGTCTTGCCGACGCGGAGTTTACGATCACTGCCGCCGAGGACATCACCACTCCCGACGGAACCGTTCACTTTAAGAAGGGCGAGGTTGTTGATACCATCACCACCGGCAAGAACGGTACGGCAAAAACAAAGGCGCTTTACCTCGGCAAGTACACGATCACCGAAACAAAGAGTCCCTTTGGCTATATTGCGAATCCCGAAACCTACACTGTAGAAATCAAATACGCAGGACAGAACGTCGAGGTAACCAACACCGATCTCAAGGTGGAGAACATCCGCCAGAAAGCCGAGATCACACTGCAGAAGGTTCTTGAAAAATATGACCTTCTCGGTATCGGCGACAACGGCGAGATCAATAACGTCGCGTTTGCTCTCTTTGCCGACGAGGACATCACCGCCGCCGACGGCAAGGTGATCCCAAAGGACGGTCTCATTGAGATCATCAACTGCGATGAAAACGGCAAGGTGTGTTTCAATACTGAGATTCCCTTTGGGAAATACTACGTTCAGGAGTATTCTACCGACAAGCACTACATCATTGACAGCACAAAATATCCCTTTGAGTTCGCCTATACTCCCGATACCGACGTGCAGCACTTCGATATCACGAGCGAGAAGGAGCTTGTCAACGAGCTCAAGCGCGGCACCGTCTATACCACAAAGGTTGACGAGGAATATCCCGAGAACAAGCTCTCAGGCGCTGTCTTTGAGATTTATGCCGACGTTGACGGCGACAAGCAGTTTGATCCAGAGGTAGACAAGCTTGTCGGCGAGATGAAGGAAGTTCCCGTGAAGCCCGGCGACTATTACTTCACTGACCTTCCCGTAGGCGGTTTCTTCCTCTACGAAAAGGAAGCTCCCGCAGGCTTCGAGAAGGACGACAATTACTACTACTTTGAGATCACCGAGGACGGCGACGAGGTCACCGTCGAAAACAAGGCGGGCGTCGGTTTTGTCAACAAGCCCACTACAGGAGAGCTCGAAATCACCAAGAAGGACGTCGCCACAGGCAAGCCGCTCCCGAAAGCAGGCTTCCGCATCAAGGACGCTGACGGCAAGGTTGTAGCCGAGGGTTATACCGACGAGAACGGCGTCGCCAGATTCAAGCTCCGCGCGGGCAAGTATACCTATGAGGAATTCGACGCTCCCGAGGGCTATATCATCGACACCACACCGCATGAGTTTGAACTCACCGAGGACGGTCAGATCGTCAAGGCGGAGATGACCAACGAAAAGGAATCTACTCCCGATACGCCGCAGACCGGAGATTCGAGCATGACGGGCTTCTTTATCGGTCTCGGCGCACTTGCTCTCGGCGGCTTGGTCGCCTGCGTGATTCTCTTCTTGAAAAAGAAGAAGGACGACGGTGACGATGAATAATGCTGAAAAAGGTTTACATCTGCGCGCCCCTCGGAGGTAACGTCAGAGAAAACCTGCGCCAAGTTAGGAAATATACCGAATATGCTTTAAGATGCGGCACGGCTCCGGTCGTGCCACATTTCTACGCCCTCTGCCTCAATGATAACAACCATAAAGAAAGAGAAATCGGTATGAAGGCAGGTCAGAGCCTGCTCTGGTTCTGCGATGAAATGTGGGTTTTCGGAGATGTTGTCTCCAAAGGAATGCAGAAGGAGATCGACTTCTGCAAAACCATGAATATCCGCGTCCGCTATGTCAGGGACAGCGAAATGCGGAAGAAATTAGGAGGAAAGACTAATGAATAAGAGAAAAACCGGTTTGATTTTGAGCCTTGTTATGCTGGTCGCTGCCGTGATTGCCTGCTCCCGCATGACTGTTTTCGCCGCGGGCGATGTGTCCTCTGCGATACAGAGCACATGGAATGACGCGAAAACGCAGATTCAGAACGTAGTCAACAACGTTGTTTTCCCGGTGCTCGATATGATTTTGGCGATTCTGTTTTTTGTCAAGATCGGCAGCGCGTATTTTGACTACCGCAAGCACGGGCAGTTCGAGTTCACGGCTCCGGCGATACTTTTCGCTTGTCTGATTTTCACGATCACCGCGCCGCTGTATATTTGGTCGGTAATCTAACCGGGCAAATTATTATCAATCAACTACAACGCTAATAGCGAGAGTGTGCACTTGCGTTTCTGTAATAATATATTCTTTCGGCTTATACTGTGTATAAGCGAATTAGATTGAAATGAGGTGCGATACATGATTGATAAAAGAATCGGCAAACGGATGAAGCAGCGCCGAGAGGAGCTCGGCTTAACGCAGGAGCAGCTTGCCGAAAAGCTCGACCTTACCACAAACTACATCTCTACGGTTGAGCGAGGCGCGTCTTTCCCGAGATGTGAAAAGCTGATACTCTTGCTCAACGGCTTGGAAACCTCCGCCGACGCTGTATTCTGTGATGTGCTGACACATTCAACACAGGCTAAGGCGAGCATTCTTTCCGAGCAAATCGCAGAATTACCTCCCGAGGAACAACAGAGGATACTCGACATGGTTGAGCTTATGGTGAAGCAGGCAAAGAGCAAATGATGAAAGGCTGTGTGAAAACGCAGCTTTTTATTTTTGCCTTTCAAAATTCGACAGACTTTTACATGCTTTTGTGATATACTATGTATTAGCGAATGAGCATAAAACGCTAATAATCACAAAAGGTGGTATGAATTATGGAGAATTTAACCTGTTGCTTTACCGGACACAGACCGCAGTCACTGTCGTTCTGTCTCAATGAACAGGACGAGCAGTGCGTTGCTTTGAGGGAAAAGCTGAAAACGGAGATAGTGCGACTCATTACCGAGGAAAATGTAACTCACTTTATCTCCGGCATGGCGTTAGGCGTTGACCAAATCTGCGCGGAGCTTGTATTGGCGCTGAAGGAGCAGCACCCGAAAATCACGCTTGAATGCGCGATTCCGTGTGAGGAACAAGCAATCAAGTGGACGGAGCCGCAGCGTGACCGCTATTTTTGGATAGCAGAGCAATGCGACAAGGAAACCATGCTCCAACATCACTATGACAAAGAGTGTATGCAAAAAAGGAATAAGTACATGGTCGACAATAGCCAAATCGTCCTCGCCGTCTGGAACGGCAAGCCGAGCGGAACCGCCAATACGGTCAAATACGCACAGGAGCAAGGAAAAACGGTGATCGTCATTGATCCCCAAACCTTAGAAACAAAAATCATATAGCAATAAATGCCGTCAAGTTGACCCTTGGCGGCATTTCTGCGGAAAGGAAAACAAATGACAGAATTAGGCGCGGTATTTGCGGGTATCATCATCGGCGTGATCCTGATGGTGATGATCTGCGCGGTACTCTTCGCTTACGCCAAAATCATGAACAAGATGAAATTCTTTATCGAGCGTGAGCGCAAGGCGTATGCCGCCATGAAGGACAGAGCGAAACGAAAATATGACGAGCTTGAAGCCCGTGTAGCGGCTCTTGAAAAAACGTCGAAAACGCAGTAAAATATTGCTGGACTTTTCAGAAGAGCAGGAGTATTGTTGTTGGCTGAAAGGAGGCGGCAATATGGACTTTTTCAAGGAGCTTTACAACGGAGACATCTATCCTGCGGAAGAAATCGCCGTGGATATCGCGGGCGATCCGAAGTATAAGGAGCTGTCGGCAAAGCTCTCCGAAGCGGCGAGTCAAGCTGAGAACGCGGATGATGCAACACAACGGATCGTCAGGCGATACCGCGAGGCGTTCGAGGATTTGATCAGCCTGCACGAGCTTCACGCGTTCAAAATCGGCTTTATCCGCGGAGCCGAATTAAGACAAGCAATATCAAAAACAAACGAACCGTCTGTGTAGTTTTTACATAGGCGGTATTTTTATGACCGAACAGCCGTCAATTTGGCGGCTGTTTCGGCTGAGAGGAAGTGACAATTTAAATGTTCGATTGGATCGGCAAAATCGTTGAAGCCATATCAAACTCCATCGGCAACATGGTGAGCTTTCTCGGCACACAGCTCGCCAACGCCATATTCGACGCCATATTAAAATGGTTTTATGAGATGATTTACAACGCCGTCGCCGATTTCTTCACAGAGATGGGCAAAATGGGCGCCGAGATGTTTGATCTGAGCTGGGTACAGGCGACCGTTACCCTGTTTACCTACTTCGGTTGGGCGCTGTTCGCCGCCGGAACCGTCGTCGCCATTTTTGACGTAGCGGTGGAATACCAAAGCGGCAGAGCGAATATCAAGACAGCCTCTATCAACGTCATCAAGGGCTTCTTTGCCTGTTCGCTGATAGGGATCGTACCGATAGAATTGTATAAATTTTGCATTGCACTGCAAAACACCTTTGCCCACGGCTTAACCGGACTGATGGTGAGCGGAAAGACGGTTGACCTCTCCGGCGAAAGCACATCGGTGTTAGAGGGGTGTTTCAAGGTTTCAGCGCAGACGACCTTCAATCTTTTCAACATCCTGTGCCTGATTGCCTTTGCCTACTGCGTAGTCAAGATATTCTTCCAGAATATCAAGCGCGGCGGCATTCTGCTGATTCAGATCGCTGTCGGCGCACTGTACATGTTCTCGGTTCCGAGAGGTTATACCGATGGCTTTGTGCAGTGGATGAAGCAGGTGGCGGCGATCTGCCTGACAGCGTTTTTGCAGACGACGATTTTGTATCTCGGCTTGCTGACGTTCCCCGACAATATGCTGCTTGGCATTGGAATCCTGCTTTCGGCAAACGAAGTACCCCGCATAGCACAGCAGTTCGGTTTGGATTCAAGTGTAAAGGTCAACATGATGAGCGTCGTTCACGCGACCACCACGGCCGTCAACCTGACGCGCACGGTGGCACGCTCTGTGAAGTGAGGCGAGCTATATGAACGCAAACGGCGAATTTACCAAAGACGACCTCGCGGTTGACCGTGATATGGAGATTGACTGCGATATCGGTCAGGAGATTCTTGTGTACTTTGAGTGTTGGTTTGACGCGGATCGGAAATTTAGCATTGATACGTCGGAAAACGACGCTTGGCTGAATATGTACGGGCGGTATAACCCGTATGAGGATACCCTCACGATTGAGTGTGAAATCGACCGCGACGACGGCTCATCGTACTTTGATTATTTTCCGACCGACGCGGAAACGCAGCTCATGAAAGACCTTATCACAGAGAAAATCCAAGAGGTATATCATCAGTCGCCGAAGGAATTCTGCGAGAGCGCCTTTGACGACAGCATTGAAATCGGAGGAATATAATGACAACCTACATTTATCCGCAGAATCTGCGTGCCAAGGCGAACCTTTGGCTGTGGAGTCTGCGTGATTTTTTGATTATGGGCATCGCCGCCCTGCTCTCGGTAGTGATTCTGGTGCAGACGCACATTTTTCTGCCCGCGGCGGCGACCTTGCTCTACGGCTTTCTCAGCATCAGGCTCGACGATACCACTATCATCGACTTCCTGAGATATGCCGTCAAATTCTTTATTACGACCCAGCAGCACTTTGAATGGAGGTGACCAAGGTGGCAAAAGAAACCAAGCAGAAAAAGAAAAAAGGACGCTCGATCCAACAGCTCATCGGCATCAAGACCTTTACCAAAAACGGAATCAAGGTCGGAAAGGATGAGCTGTTCTTTTTTGCTGTTGCGCCGACAAATATCTCGGTGCTTTCGGCGGTGAATATCGAGGGCAAAATCCGTCAGATGATGGGAATGATCTCGGCGGTACCCGAAATCGAAATCAGCTGTACCGACTCGTCGGAGTGCTTCGACGACAACAAGCTCTATCTCAAGAGCAGGCTTGAAAAAGAGCCGAACCCCAATATCCGCAAGCTGATCAAGCAGGATATGGATTTCCTCGACAGCGTTCAGACAGATATTTCAACGGCACGTCAGTTTATGCTGATCGTGCGCATCAAGGGCGGCAAGTCCGACAAGCAGTTTTCGTCCGCGGATATCGAGCGCAAGCTCCGAGAGCAGGGCTTTGATTTCCGCCACTTGAAAAAGCCGGATATCAAGCGGATGCTGGCGATCTATTTTGACGCGAGTATGTACGGCGAGCAGATGCCCGACGTAGACGGCGCGCAGTTTTTGGAGGTGAAGAAGAACGATGAAGATTAAAATTGTGCTTTGCCTGTGCATGGCGGTATGCTTGACCGCGCTCGGCGTTTCGGGATACATCATCTGGAACGATTACGCGCAGAGACAGGGCAATCAGCAGGAGTTTGAGGAACTGAGCAGACAGACAACCATCGCGGCGACCTCAGATGAAGCGACAAATCCGACTGCCGAGAGTACCACACTTGATGAGGACGCGGCGGCAAGAGCGGACGAGCAGGAGTTCGTGCAGCTCTCAGGCGATACCTATCAGAACAACGTGCATGATTTCAAATCTCTGCGCAATCTAAACAGTGACTGTGTCGCGTGGCTGACGATTCCCGGGACTGCCATTGATTATCCCGTCATGCACACGCCGAACGATCCCGAAAAGTATCTTAATCGGAGCTTTTACGGCGATTACAGCGTTTCGGGCGTTCCGTTCCTTGACGCGGGCTGTACTCTCTATGGTACGAACATGATCATCTACGGTCACGACATGAGCGGAGGCACCATGTTCGCTCCGCTTCTCAACTACATGACCAAGAGCTATGCGCAAAATCATGCAGTTATTCAGTTTGAAACCGAGCAGGGCGAGAAAGTTTATACTGTCTATTGCGCGGCGAGGGTAAAAAGCACCGATATGTTTTACAACCTCAAGGACGCGCCGAATCAGGCGTACTTCGAACAGAAGGTGAAGGACATCTCGCAGAGAGCACTGTACACCATTGGCAGTCAGCCGAAGTACGGTCAGAAGCTCCTTACGCTGTCGACCTGCGCCAACACAGGTCAGGAGGATCGGTTCATACTGATTGCCGTACAAAAATAAATAACTAAACCATATCAGTCGTTTTGCGTTCGCTTAACGGCTGCTTTTTTGACGTTTCCTTCAAGCCTACGCAAAACGGCGCAAGGAGGAATTATGTCAAAGAAAAAGACAAAGACGCTCACACCCGAACAGCAGGAGGAAATCCGCACCAAGGATTTTTTTGACTGCATTCTGCCCGGCACCATCAAGTTTCATACTGACCATTATATCGTAGGCGACAGCTACCGTTCGGTGTGGGCAATCAAGGAATATCCGCCTACCACCGAGGAACAGGCGATCCTGTCACAGCTCGGCGACCGTAACGGTGTTACGCTACGGATCTATCATAGGCTTGTCGAATCCTTTGAGCAGCGCAAGATCATGCAAAACGCCACCCGTGCCAACAAGCTCAAAACGGGCGGCACCGACGTGAACGATACCATCGAAGCCGAGGGCAATCTGCAGGACGTGATTCAGCTCATGGCAAATCTCAGAAAAAACAAAGAGATTCTGCTCCATTGCTGTGTTTACA
Organism: uncultured Eubacteriales bacterium; assembly: GCA_900315605.1. Classification (GTDB taxonomy): domain Bacteria; phylum Bacillota; class Clostridia; order Oscillospirales; family Acutalibacteraceae; genus Ruminococcoides. The sequence goes on from OMZU01000031.1 coordinate 12,495, forward strand.
TTGAGCTGAAAGCCAAGACGCTGAAAAAGCTCCGTGACCTGCAGAGCGACATAACAATGGAGCTGACTCGCTCCAAGATTTCCGTCGATAAGCTGACTTTACGGCAAAAAGAAGGTTTCCTCTCTGTACTGCCCATCGGCGTGAATCAGTTCGGTGCACAGTTTGAGCGCGTCCTGCCGTCGAGCTCGGTAGCCAATCTCTATCCGTTCAACTTCTCGGGCAAGACCGACCCGAAGGGCTTGTATATCGGGCGCGACAAATTCGGCACAAATATTTTAGTGGATTTCGACCGTCGAGCCGAGGATAAGACGACGTCAAATATTCTGATTCTCGGCAACTCCGGTCAGGGCAAGAGCTATCTGTTAAAGTTGATCCTGACCAATATCCGGGAGTCGGGCAAATCCATTATCTGCCTCGATCCCGAAGCGGAGTATGAGGAAATCTGTTCCGCGCTCGGCGGCACCTACATCGATTTCATGTCGGGCAACAGTATCATCAATCCGCTGGAACCAAAGGCATGGACGGACGGTTCGGGTGAGATCGACATCGACACACCCGAAGCCTTCAAGAAGGTGACAAGGCTCAGTCAGCACATCGCTTTCCTCAAGGACTTCTTCCGCAGCTACAAGGATTTCACCGACGCGCATATCGATACGATCGAGCTGATGCTGATCAAGCTGTACAACCGATTTGGCATTACCGACACCACCGATTACGACAAGCTCAAACCGACCGATTATCCTACAATGGCGGAGTTTTACGATCTCTGCGAAAAGGAATACAAAGCGTTTGACCCGACCATCAAGCCGCTTTATTCGGAGGATATTCTGCGCGAGGTTTGCCTCGGACTCAATTCCATGAGCGTCGGCGCGGAGTCAAAATACTTCAACGGCTACACCAACATCAACGATTCGGAATTCCTTGTGTTCGGTGTTAAGGGCTTGATGGATACTAACAAGAAGCTGAAAGACGCGCTTTTATTCAATATACTTTCCTACATGAGCAATCAGCTTCTCGGCAAGGGCAGTACGGCGGCGTCGATTGATGAGCTCTATCTCTTCCTGACGAATATGACGTCGATCGAGTACATCCGCAACGCCATGAAGCGCGTCCGCAAAAAGGACAGCTCCATCATTCTCGCCAGTCAGAATATTGAGGACTTTCTGATTCCGAGTATCCGTGAGTTCACCAAGCCGCTGTTCTCAATCCCTACCCATCAATTCTTGTTCAACGCGGGACAGATCAACCCGAAGGAGTATATGGATGCGCTGATGGTCGAGCCGAGCGAGTTTGAGCTGATCAAGTATCCGGAGCGCGGCTCCTGCCTCTACCGCTGCGGCAACGAGCGGTATCTGTTGCAGGTCATCGCGCCCGATTATAAATCCGCTATGTTTGGCAAAGCCGGCGGAAGATAAGGAGAACTGATGAAGAAACGTGCTTTAAACGAAAGTGAGTTTTGGGAATCCGGCATGAATCCTTCGCTGTATTCCGTTTGTGACAGCGAAGGAACCTTTACCGGTGTTATCGATTCCAAAAAATGGGGAAAGAAATGCAACCTTCTGGTATATGTAACTCTTGATGACGGCAATAAAATATTCGCTTCAGTTTGGGCTTACAATACAGCCAAGGTCGAGTATCTCGACATGGATAAGGTTCCTGTGGGGTCAAGGGTAGCATTAACCTTTATCAAAGGAAAAAGCGGAGTCCCTTATCTGAGAGAATTTGAGGTGTTATCTACACCTGACGAATATGAGTATGGAGATGATGACGATGATTATTGAAACACCGCTTTATTATAAGGCAACCGACCTGCAATCCGAACGCTGTCAGGTAGACGAGGTAGTCACGCTTGGTCACTGGCAGTTTGAGTATCTGAAAAATTGTACTTTGGATGATTTTGATTTCATTGAGAAATTGCGAGACAAGTTGCCTGTCACCAACGACAACACCCGCCATTGCATTATGGTACTTGACGAAACCGGTGACGACGGTATCCTCATAGATCCTCAGGGCTACAACTACCCGCGATACTCAGCATACATTCCAAACGCCAAGCAAATGCTCCAAATGGATCAATATCCGAGCCTGCAGGCGTTTAACCGGGACATGATGGATGCGGTTGAGGAAGTGGCGAAGCTCGCGGTAAACAGTCAGCAGGACGGCGAGTTTCATTCCGATTTATCCGATATCGAAAATGATTTTCAGCCGAATGTATTGGATAAGATTCTGCTTGCCGATATGCTGAATAACCGTCCCGAATTCAAGAGCGTTGAATACGCGGACGGCGAGCTGAACGCGGTGATCGCCGACGAGTACTGCGACGAAGCCATCGGAGAAGAATCGGGCATGAGTATGTGATTTTCTGTAATAGGAGTGATAACTAATGAGCTTTTCAATAGGCGCGGCTTTGAAAAAAGTCGCCGTCTCACTGCTTACAGATAAAAAGGTTTTAAAATGGGCGGGCGGTATTGTCTTGGGTGCGTTGATTATCATCATGATACCGTTCGCCGTTATTATTTCGCTCGGCTCGGGTCAGATCAAAATCGATACCGAAGGTTTAAAGGCAGCGGTGCAGGCAGAGCTGAACGAAGCGGATCTGGCGAAAAGCGAACAGATCGATAAGGTTCTCAATCAGATCACCACCAAGATGAAAGCCAAGAAATTTACCGACGAACAGATTCAAAAGGCGCACATGCTATACTTCGGCGCGCTGTATGAGAAAGCCGATGATCCGAAATTCGTAGACAACCTCGTTTCTTGCTTCAAAACCAAGCAGACAGATGAAGAATTGATCAAGGCGGTCAACAAAAAGTTTGGAACGAGTCTTACGAAGGACGCCTTTGATTATTCGCAGTCTGTCACCTTCGGTAACTCCGACATCGTCAATGTGGCGAAAAAGGAAATCGGCAACGTCGGCGGCGAAAAATACTGGCGATGGTTCGGATTTGACGAGCACGTTCACTGGTGCGCCTGCTTTGTTTCGTGGTGCGCGAACCAGTGTGGATATTTGGATCAGGGGCTGTTACCGAGAACCGCAGGCTGCCTGAGCGGCATCTCATGGTTTCAGGAGCGCGGGCTGTGGCTCAACGGCGGTCAGTCACCCAAGGCAGGTATGATCATTTACTTCGATTGGGATTTGGACGGACTCTCCGATCATGTCGGTATCGTTGAGAAATGCGAGGGCGGCACTGTGTACACCATCGAGGGCAACACCTCCGACAGCTGCGCCGCGCATGAGTATGCTGTCAATTATTCGTGCATTTACGGTTACGGCACGCCGCAGTATCCGAGCTCCGAATCCACAGTCACTGCCTCCGGCGACGCCGCGACGCAGGTATGGACGTACCTGAAAAGCTATGGATATTCCGATAGTGTCGCTGCGGGTATCATCGGAAACATGATGCGCGAGTGCGGCGGAGATACGCTCGACCTCGATTGGGACGTCATCGGACAATATAACGGTGATGAATACTACGGATTGTGTCAGTGGTGTCTCCTGTATACGCCGTCCGGCTTCAAGGGCTCGTCCATAAAAACACAATGCGATTATCTGCATCAGACGATCAAATCCGCGTTCGCTTCCTACGGCGGCAACTACAACGGGATCACCTACAGTGAATTCCTGAATGCCGACACACGCAAGGCGGCGATAGCTTTCGAGAGAGTCTACGAGCGGTGCGGTGATTACGCTAACGAGGATACCCGCAGAGCAAACAACGCGGAAGTTGCATACAAAAAATTTCATAAATAAGGATGGAGTGATACCTATGAATATCCATATCGAACTTCAAAGAAAACCGGAGGATTACCGGTTAGATAATTGCGTGATAGATGTGGTTGAAGAAATGCGGCACGAGTCGTTTGAAACCTTCCAAAACTATCCGACAGCCCGCTATGGCGCGATCACCAACAGTCTACACAGGCTTCCCGAGGATACCAAAGATGAACGGCACTGCATTCTGCTTTTGGACGCGGACGGCGACGACGGCTTCATCGTGAATCCTCACGGCGCAGACTACGCCCGCTACTCCGCTTTCGTTCCGAACGCGCGGCAGATTTATCGCATTGGACAATATCCGTCACTCATTGAGTTTTCCTCGGATATGGAAAAGCTTGTTGACCATTTCACTTTAGAAATATTAAAAAATCAAAACAATGGAAGATACAGTATGTCCACACATGACGTCAGCGAGTATTACGAGCAGCATTTTGACCGATTTCTTAACTACGGACTCTTTCAGGATATGCTTTCCGAGCGCCCTGAGTTTTCCGACGTAGAGGAATACTGCGATGAACTGACAGTGACCGTAAGACCGGAGCTGCGGAATTTTCCCCGCGCTCGGACTTTAAGCCAAAAAGAGCTGGATGTCATTTGTGCGAAGCATGTGCTCTGGCTCAACGACGCGGGCGGCGAACAGGCTGACCTTTCAAATTGCGTTCTGAAGGGACTGTTCCTTCGCGGAAAGGATTTGTCACACGCCTATTGCAACTCTGCTGTTTTCGATGACTGCAATTTGGAGTCAACTGATTTCAGCAGCGCGGAGCTTGAGTCGGCAAGGTTTACGAACTGCGAAATGATGGATCTGTTCGCCGTCAAAACCAACTTCATCGACGCGGAGTTTGAAAGCTGCGATTTGTCCGACGCGACTATCGCGGAGTGTCTGATGATGAACTCGACCATGAAAAACTGCAATCTCGACAATACCAGTCTTTCGGACTGCGACGGCGAGCCGGAAATCATTTTGGATGACGAAGCCGAAGGGCTTTCGCCGATACTGTAGCAGAGGGAATCCTATGGATAATAATTTAATAAAAACTATCGCCGAATACATGATCACCGAGGGCGGTGAACAAACGTCCTCCGGTAATTGGATTTTTACCTACGACGAGATTAACAATAAGTTCGGCACGGATCTGCCAAACGACGCGGAGCTGATCAATCAAATCACGGAGTACATATACGCTGTTAAAAGCGATGTGGTTTCCGATTTGGATTTGTCACAGGGCTTCGATTTGGATTTCTATACCGACCACTGCCCGAACATCGACGAGTCATGCTTGGGCGAAATGGGAATGGAGTGAGTTATGATGAATAAAGAAATGTTAAACCGCATCGCCCGCTACTGCGCGACAAGCGGTGCGCAGAACACAACCGACGGTAGGTGGAGTATTACCTACGACGAGCTGAGTCACCACTTCGGCGTGGACAAAAATGATATCAGCGGCAACGCGCAGCTCCTTGCGGACGCGCTGAATCAGCAGGAGGAAATCAACGACCTGATGATGACCGAGGACTGCATCGAGATGACCTACCACATGGAGCACTGTCCTCTGTGTCGGCAGGGCGGTATCGAGGGCGCTCTTGCGCTCTCGTCCGTGCTCGGCTGCAACATCACAGATGAACACGAGGAACCCAAGTATAAACCAATGCCGTATGATGAGGTCGAAGCAAAGCTCGCCCGTCAAATTCTTTGGCTGTATGCTGGAGAAGGTGAACAGCAGTATTTTTCGAGGTGCGAAATCACAGGGCAGAGTTTTATTGCCCGTGATTTTCCAAACCTCTCATTCTACAATTGCCGTTTCAATAATGTTGATTTCAGCGAGGCGGATCTCAGTTACTGCACATTTGAAAACTGCGATTTCGTCGACTGCGACCTCTCATACGTCAAAGCCGAGGGCGCGGATTTTACCGGTTCGGATTTTTGTGAATCCACAATGCGCGACGCTCGTTTTGATACCTGCAATTTCAAGGGCGCAAAAATGAATGAGGTTCGTGGTTGGCCGCGCCTGCAGTTCTGCTGTATCGAGGACGCAGATTTCGGCGAGGATGACGAAGCGGTCGATTTGGATGACTGCCGTGAGAATGAAACCGAATGGGAAGCCGAGCTCGACAGCAGCTATCTTGAATCGCAGGTGTTATGATGGCAAAAGGTAAAATAAAAACCGTTTACGGTATCTACAAAAAGCACGGTCGTGAAGCGTTCCTCGACGCGGCAGAGTATTACTCCTGCCACGTCAATCCTGACAGCGTTGAGAAAACCATCGACGAGATGGAATCGCGCTGGTACGATCGCTCTCACACTCTGACAGAAGCCGAAAAAATGGTGGAGGACTACAACAACGGAAATACGATTTTGAACGACGACTGCTTTGCGTTTGTTGACGCAGGGCAGTCGTTCGGTATGTAGGAGGTGTTCTTAATGAGAAAAGCAACGGTTACCGTTTCATACGATGAAAAAAGCTCGACGCACTGAGAAAATATTTGGAGAAGAAGGGCATTGATTTTGAAGACGAGATGGTCAAATCCATCGATACGCTCTACAGCAAAAATGTTCCGTCGGCAGTCAAAGAATATTTGGATATGAAATCCGACCCGTCAAACCCAAAGCGTCAGGAGGTGAAAAACAGTGGCTAACAAGGAAGTACCTCTGCTATATAACGAATACCGACTCCGCGCTCTGGAAAACGCCTTGGAGGAAAACGACAGCAGCGTTGAGCTGGCGTTGAAAAATACGCTGGATTCCCTCTACCGAAAGTTCGTACCACACACAGAACGCGCGGAGATCGAATCCCACATTCAGCAGGAGGAAACTGCTGCACAGGTAAGTCCTCAAAATACCGTCGGCGTTTTCCATCTGCACAACGCGGACGGCGACATCAATTTCTCGTCGCGGTATGTGAAGGGGCTGTTTCAGTTCGCTAAGCTCTACAGCGAGTATATGCAGTTCGATGTGAACCAATACACCGTCGATTCTGTCGTCGGATATTTCGGGGAGCACAGAATCCTCGATCCCGAATTGTTTTCTATGGTGTGCGACACTTTCCATAGCTCCGAAAACGTCAGCGTCATAGCGGATATCGATTTCGAGCGCGGGAATATTTCCGTCCTTGAAAAGGGCGCGGATGACTGGCGCACCTATCGTCTCAGCGACGTGCTCTCTGCCGTCCGCGCTTCGGTAAGGCAGTCGGATTTATTCGACTACGAGAGAAAAGCGATCTTTGACGAACAGCTCGACGGAAAAGAGTTGGAAATCACCGCAGACGCCGCGTCGGAGGACGAGAGTGCGCCGATACAGATGTAGCGACCCTGTTCGCCCGTGTTTCGCCCCGTGTCGGCTTTTCTCGGCGGAGTCGGGAAAGTAGCCGCCCGGGGCGTTCGCGCCGAATTTGGGCGCATGTCGCGCGAACAAATTGTGTATACAATATATCAAAAATGGAGTGATTTATTTGATAGAAACCGTGCGCATCATGATTGATTTTAATGAGCAAAGGTATGAAGCTCTTGCAAAGAAGCTGAGCAAAAACAGCCGTATAGGTTCAGTAGAGAAATCGGTAGAGCGCTACCTTGAATATCTTTACGAAACTGTGGTTCCTGCCGGACAGCGCAAAGAAATAGAAAAAGAGATAAAAAGTGCTATCCGTTTGGAAAAAGCAAGCGGTGAACCCGAAATAAAATTTTCTGTCATTACACTTAGAACCGAAGGAGGAAATATCTCTTTCAAATCTGAGAAATTGCTTATTTTTTTGGATTTGATAAAGTGCTATCGAGATAAGGTTAGAGATTGGGAAAATATTACTGATCTTGAAACACTCAAATCTCTATTCGGAAAAAGTCATGTTGTAAAGGCAGAAAGTCTTCCTTTATTAGTAAATCGGTTCTGCAACAACCAAAGTGTTACTATGATCGCCGATTTTGATTTCGTAAACGATACAGTCAGTGTGATGAAAAACGGCAGCACTGAATGGTCAGCGTATCGTCTCAAGGATGTCGCGTCAGCCGCGTTTCTCGCGTATCAAAAGCCGGAATTGCACCTGTCGGAGCGCAGGAAAATTTTCGATGAATACCTCTCCGACAGGGAAATCCCGTACAAAAAGTAAGCCGCTTTGGGCGGGTTTTGAACCGGGTATTATGCACAAAGATAGTTCGCCCGAGTAAATCGGGCGTCAAACAGGAGAAAGGTGCGACGCTGTTTAGCAGCGCCGCACCGGTTCACAGCGGACGGCAACGCCGACCGCAAGCCATTTTTCGGGCTATTTTGTGCAGTATTCTTACGTTCAACATTTTTTGAACAGCTTGAAAAAGGGTTGAACCTTATGGCTTTTATCAGTACATTTCGGCTTGGATTCGCAGTTATTTGCGACGCTGTCGGAAAGGAGGAACAATGGCGACAGAAAAAAACAAGTATACAATTTGGATGTATCCCGAAACATGGGAGAAAGTGAAGGAGCTGTATAAAGAGGCAGGCTGCCCAAGAAAATCCGACTTTATTGAACAGGCAGTAAGGTTCTACGTTGGCTATATGACCGCGGAGAACAAGGCTAATTTCCTGCCGAATATGTTCCTTTCCAATATGAGAAGCATCGTTCGTGAGAGCGACAATCGAAACAACAGAATGCTATTTAAGCTGGCGGTTGAGATCGCTATGGTTGAAAATATTCTTGCCAACCTCAGTAAATATGATCCGCTTTCAGTGGAACGACTTCGCGGTCAGTGCATAGAGGAAGTCAAAGGAATCAACGGTATGATGCAATTTGAGGATGCGGTTGACTGGCAGGAGTCGTGGCGTAAATAATGGCAAAGCTCGTCACTAAATTCAAGTATCTTAAACCCGGCAAAAAGAAAAAGGGTGGCTACGCTCGCTACATTGCTACCCGTGAAGGTGTAGAAAAGATAGATGATTCTCAAAAAAATGAACCGGCAACAGAGAAACAACAGCAGTTTATTGCGAAAATTACCGTTGATTATCCCGAGGTAAAAGAGTTGTTGGAGTACGAAGATTACACATTAAAGCCAACGGTTGAAAACGCTTCCGAACTGATTTCGAGAGCAATGGAACAGGTTGCCGACGATATTCTCGACTCAAAAACCTATGCGGACTACATCGCAACCCGACCAAGAGTAAAACGGTTTGGTGCTCACGGACTCTTCACTGATGACGGCAAGCCTGTGAATCTCCGAAAAGTATCACACGAATTAAATCTCCATGAAGGAAATGTTTGGACAGCAATTATCTCGCTTCGGCGCGAGGATGCAGAACGTTTAGGATATGATTCGGGCGAGCGCTGGCGAGATATGCTTCGTGCTCATGCCCAAGAATTCTCCGAACAGTTCCACATTCCGATGGAGAATCTCCGTTGGTTTGCCGCGTTTCATAACGAAAGCTACCATCCTCACGTCCATATGATAATCTATTCTACAGATACATCAGCAGGCTATCTATCAAAAAACAACGTCAATAATCTTCGCTCCTCTCTCGGGAAAGAAATATTCGCACAGGATTTGGTATGCAAATATAAAGAACAAACCGCCTACCGTGACTCACTCAGAACAGAAAGCAAAGAGCTTGTTGCCAATATTATTGCTCAAATCAACCAAGGAAATTATGACAATCCAGTGCTCGAAACCAAGCTGTTGGAGCTGTCAAAAATCCTTTCCAAGACCGGCGGCAAGAAGGTTTACGGCTACCTTAACGCCGAAACCAAGGCACTTGTCGACGAGATTGTGGACGAGCTTGCCGGTGATGAACGGCTCAGTCAGCTCTATGAATTGTGGTATCAGGACAAGGATTTTATCCGCAGCACCTACACGGACGAGCCTGCCGAGCGAGTCCCACTCTCGCAGAACAAGGAATTCAAGCCCATTCGCAACGCCGTTATCAAGGCGGCTCTCGATATTTTGGAGGACAGATTTACAGTTGAGGACGAGGAAGAAATCGCAGAAAATGCCATGGATTTACCGGATATTCCTCTTGACGGAATCAACATAGAGGTGCTTCGCCGAACGCATTCATCGGAGCTTTGGCGGCTAAAAAAGAAAGCCGAAGCTGGGAATATGTATTCTCAATACGCCCTTGCCAATCTGCTTCTCAACAATGACAGTGAAAATTATGACCCGGAATCTGCTGTTGAATGGCTAAAAAAATCAGCCGAGCGCGGAAATTCCGTTGCCAAATACCGTCTCGGCAAACTGTTTTTGCTTGGAGAAGATGTTCCGCAAGATACCGGTGAAGCTCTCCGTTGGCTCAATTCCGCCTCTGATGACGGCTATGAGTACGCTCAACATCTTCTCGGAAAGTTGTACGCGGAAGGAACAGTTGTGGAGAAGGATGTGTTTATGGCTCTGCTTTATCTGGAAAGAGCCGCCTTGGAAAACAACCCTTATGCAGCGTATCTCGCAGGTAAGCTACGGCTGACAGATGAAGAAAACCGTGATTCGCACAGAGCTGTTGAGCACTTCACAACTGCTGCTGAAAATGGAAACAGCTACGCAGAGTATATGCTCGGCAAGATGTATCTATACGGAAACGATGTAGAGAAAGACATTGACCTTGCCTTGTCCTATCTGAATTTATCTGCCGAGCACGGCAATCTCTATGCCCCGCAGCTTCTGTACAATCTCAGCCACAGTAAAAATCCGTCGGTTGCGATGGCGGCGTTTCGGTTACTACAGCACCTTGCCCGTATCATTCAGAACCGAATTGAGGATGAGCGCAAGAGCAGAGAAAACATGACAGATAAAAAATTACGACGAATAATTGACGCCAAGCGTGAGGCGCATGGCCTCAAGCATGGTTAAGGAGAGTGACAATTTATAGCAAAATACAAATATTTTACTGACGATCAGAAGGACACCGCTCGTCAGATTGACCTTGTCGAACTGCTCCGAAGTCAAGGCGAAACGCTGAAGCGCTCCGGCTCTGAATATGAATGGAACGACGGCGGTCAAAAGATAACCATACGCGGAAACCTGTGGTTCAACCAATACGAACAGCAGGGTGGCGACGCCATTGACTTCGTCCGACGGTATTATAACAAGGACTATGCCGAAGCGGTTGACTATCTTCTTGGAGGATGTCAAGGTAAATTAATCAAGTCACCGCCTGCGGAAAAGAAACCAAAGCAGCCGTTTGTGCTCCCAAAGCCCAACGGAAATATGCGGAGAGTCTTCGCATATCTGCTATTTCAGCGAGGAATTGACCGTGATGTGCTCTACTCCTTTGCCCACAACAAGATGATTTACGAGTCGAAAAAACACCACAACGCTGTGTTTGTCGGCTATGATACCAACGGAATCCCCCGTCACGCTCACAAGCGCGGCACCGGCAGCGAGAGTACATACAAAGGGAACGCGCCGAGTGGTGTCCCCGAATACAGCTTTCACTGGCACGGCAGAAGTCCCTACGTCTGTTTATTTGAAGCACCGATTGATATGCTTTCGTTTATTTCCATGCACAAGAAGCACTGGAAAGAACACAGCTATGCCGCAGCTTGTTCGGTTTCCGACAGAGTATTATTTCAGATGTTGGAGGATAACCCCAACCTCAAAGAAGTGTTTCTCTGCCTTGATAACGACGAAGCCGGACATAAAGCCGCCAAGAGAATCTCGGACAAGCTGTTTGTCCGTGGTGTCAAAACACACATTCTCGCCCCAACCGGAAAGGATTGGAACGAGGATTTGTTAGTCATTAGAGCGCGAGAAAATGAAAGTGAGGTGACAGAGTCGTGCCAAATGTCGTTATCTTGATCCTGGTTGGAGCTGCCATGTTCGCTGTTCTCGGCGGCGTAACGCTGCTCACTCACATCTATAACCTCAACAATATCAAGAGCAAAACTGTCGGTGACGGTCAGCACGGAACGGCTCGCTGGGCGACACGCAAAGAGATAAGGCAGACCTACAAACACATTCCATTCACGCCAAAGCGCTGGCGTGAACAGGCAAAGAACGGATTACAGCCGACTATTGCACATGCTGTGAAGCGCAGAAAAAAGAAAAGCAAAGCCGTTGAAGAACAATCCTTGCCACAGGGAATTGTCGTTGGATGTGAAGGAAACACCACTGCATTGGTAGATACTGGTGACGTCCATGTGCTGATGATTGGTGCGGCAGGTGTCGGCAAAACGGCATTCTGGCTATATCCCTGTATTGAATATGCCTGCGCTTCAGGGATGTCATTCTTATCAGTCGACACAAAAGGTGACGTCATGAGAAACTATGGAAACATCGCCAAGGAGTACGGCTACCATGTATCCGTCGTTGATTTGCGTAATCCGACACGCTCCAATGGTAACAATCTGCTTCACCTTGTCAATAAATATATGGATTTATACTTGGAGAATCCAGACCAATTAGTGTACAAAGCCAAATGTGAAAAATACGCCAAAATTATTTCCAAAACGATTATTCTCGCTGGGATGGACGCTTCATCCTTCGGTCAGAACGCTTACTTTTACGACGCAGCAGAGGGCTTGCTGACGGCGACGATTCTACTTGTTGCTGAGTTTTGTGAGCCGTCAAAGCGGCATATCGTTTCCGTTTTCAAAATTATTCAGGAGCTGTTAGCGCCGTCACCGGGAAGAAAGGGCAAGAATCAGTTTCAGCAGCTCATGGAGCTGTTGCCAAATGACCACAAGGCAAAGTGGTTCGCCGGTGCCGCTCTGAACACGGCAGAACAAAGCATGGCATCGGTCATGTCCACGGCACTTTCAAGGTTGAACGGCTTTCTTGATTCAGAGTTAGAGCAGATTCTTTGCTTCGACACGGAGCTTGACGCAGAGCGGTTCTGCAATGAAAAGTCTGCTTTCTTTGTCGTTATGCCGGAGGAAAACCCAAATACCTTCTTCATGGTTTCACTGATTATCCAACAGCTATACCGAGAAATCCTTGCTGTTGCCGATGAACATGGCGGTAAGTTGAAAAACCGCTGTGTTTTCTTCGCCGATGAGTTCGGCACGATTCCCAAGATAGAATCCGCCGAAATGATGTTTTCGGCAGCGCGATCACGCCGTTTGCAGATCGTTCCCATCATCCAATCCTTCTCACAGCTTGACAAGAATTACGGTAAGGAAGGTGCGGAAATCATTGTTGACAACACACAGATTACGCTCTTCGGCGGTTTCGCTCCTAACAGTTCATCAGCCGAAACGCTCTCCAAAGCGCTCGGCTCGAGGACAGTTATGTCCGGTTCCATCAGTCGGGGAAAAGATAATCCGTCACAGTCTTTGCAGATGGTTGAGCGACCTTTAATGACACCGGATGAATTGAAGTCAATGGAAAAAGGCGATTTTATCGTCATGAAAACAGGTGTTCATCCAATGAAGGTTCATCTAAAATTGTTCTTCAAGTGGGGAATTGAATTCGATGAAGACAACCCGTACACCGTCCCCGAGAATGGTAACCGCAAGGTTGAGTACGCAGAGAAACAGGAAATTCAGAACGGTATTATGCAGAAGTACCATCCGGAATCTGTATTTGATGCGCCACCTATATCTGAAAAGGCAAATCGCGATTCTAAACCTCATGGCACTGAACAGGAAAATATTTTTGATGATGCTCCACCTCTTAAAGACAAAGAACGAAAAAGAAG
>OMZU01000029.1 GCA_900315605.1 uncultured Eubacteriales bacterium
TCTGCTGACTCATCTTCTTCTCTCCTATGGTCATTGGTATGGTTCTATTATACCATATTTTCTCTGTTTTGGTAACGATTAAATCAGTGAATCCTTAAATCCATATATCTTATAAATCAAAAACGCAGAACTCAGGATTTTCCCGTGTTCTGCGTTTATGTTTAATAATACAGTATTAATCGATAAGATCGCTGTAAAACTTGTTTCTGCTGATTTTACTTTCTCCTTTTATTGCAGCATTAAACACTCTTTCAGCGTTTTCCATCAGCAAATTTGCGCTGTGTGAGCCGCATTTGGTTGAAATAGTCTTGTAGGCTTCACTGAAAACCTCCGGGGTATTATGCTTAAAGGAATGAGCGTCCGAGCCCAGAATATCAATCAAGCCGCCGCTTATGAATTTCAACAGCTTTCGCTTGCGGAAAAAAGAAGCTTTTTCCGTATAGTTTCCTATATTTGACTGGATCAGTATTCCCATTGATTTAAGCTCCTCGATGATCTCCGGCTTGTTCATAAGGGTCTCATACCTTTCAACGTGAGGGATCACAGGCATAACGCGGAAATTCTCAATTAGCATATAAATCTGCTGCATAGTTTTGTTTTTGAACGAAGAGGAGTACGAAAATTCTGTCAAAATATATCTCGACTTGCCGTATGTAATATCGTTCAGGTTGGTATTGTTAAACAAAAACGGAGTTACATAAACCTCTGAACCCAGCACAACATTTACGCCCTCGGGAATTTCGGGCAAAAACTTGTTGAACGCGCTGTTTCTCTCGGTAACAAAATCCTCGAGGCTGCGCTCATTTGTGTAAAAATGCGGGGTAAGGCAAATGTTTGTCACGCCCTGTTTTACCAGCGAATCTATCAACGCAAGGCTGTCCTCAACAGATTCCGCACCGTCGTCAAAATCAGGCAGAATGTGGGAATGCATATCGTAAAAAGCCATATTTTTTCCTCATTAAAGTGCTGCGCAAACAAGGTCTCCCATTTCTTCACAGCTGACCTTGTTCATGCCGTCCTCATAAATATCGGGTGTACGGTTAGTTTCGAGTGTTTTGGCAACCGCCGCTTCGATCGCCTCGGCAGCCTTGGGCTGGTTGAGCGAATAGCGAAGCATCATTGCAACCGAAAGAATAGTCGCAAGCGGATTTGCGATCCCCAAGCCGGCAATGTCGGGAGCAGAGCCGTGAATCGGCTCATAAAGACCGAGCTTGCCTTCGGAAAGACTTGCAGAAGCCAGCATACCGATCGAGCCTGCGATCATTGAAGCCTCGTCGGAAAGGATGTCGCCGAAAATGTTTGAGGTAACAATAACGTCAAATTGCTTTGGATTTCTTACAAGCTGCATCGCGCAGTTGTCAACATACATATGATTAAGCTCAACCTCGGGATAATCCTTTGAAACGTTGATAACGGTTTCTCTCCAAAGGCGTGAGGATTCAAGAACGTTTGCCTTGTCAACGCTGGTGAGCTTTTTGTTTCTTTTCATTGCAAGGTCAAAGGCAACTCTTGCGATTCTCTCGATCTCGGGCACGGTATACATTTCTGTATCCCATGCTGCCGGCTGACCCTCAACCTCTTTTCTGCCGCGTTCACCAAAGTAGATTCCGCCGGTGAGCTCGCGCACGATCATTATATCCATGTTGTCGCCGATAATATCGTCCTTGATCGGAGACGCACTTTTTAGTGGTCCGAAAATTACCGACGGGCGAAGATTGGCAAACAATCCAAGCGCACCGCGGATACCCAAAAGTCCTGCCTCGGGTCTTTTGTTGCCGGGAAGTGTATCCCACTTTGGACCGCCAACCGCACCGAGGATAACGCTGTCGGAAGCCTTACATTTTGCAACGGTTTCATCCGGAAGCGGAACGCCTGTTGCGTCGATCGCACAGCCTCCGAGCAATGCCTCGTCATATTCAACGCCAAAGCCGAACTTTTCCGCCGCTTTGTCAAGCACCTTGACCGCCTGATTAACGATCTCAGGACCGATTCCGTCGCCTTTAAGTAAAGTGATTTTGTAGTTTGCCATATATCATATCTCCTTAGGAATATTTTACTTTTTTATTCTGGGCATGTAAAAAAAATCAGCTAATCTTCTGATTTTTGTTTTGGAATAACATCAAAGACCTCGCACACCTTGTCTCTTTGCCAGAGCATTGGAGTGATCCTGACAGAATATCCGCAGCCGTTATCAGTTGTCCATTCAAAGGGCTTTGCCTGCGGAAGACCATAAACCGCAAGGAGAGTCATAATAACTCCTCCGTGAGTAACGATCACGCTTTCTGTCGTGCCTGTTTTCATCAAACCCTCAACGATACTTTCAAACATCTTGCAGATCCGTCTGACAAAATTGGCGTTGCTCTCGCCCCGGGGAGGTTTTACCGAATTGTCACCTGCAAGCCATTTTTTGAAGGTATCGTCGTCGCTTAATTCGTCCGCGGTTTTGCCCTCCCATTCACCGAAATTACATTCACTCAGGTTGGCAATAACCAGCGGAGTGAGCTCCGGATACAACACAGCGCAGGTTTGGGTGCAGCGTTTGAGCGGACTTGTAAATACGACCTTCGCGCCGGGATAGCTGTATTCAAAATCAAGCCTTCTCAACGCCGCCTTGCCCTTGTCGGAAAGCGAAACGTCGGTCGTTCCGATATATTTGCCCGAGAGGGTTTCGTCGATCGCGCCGTGACGAATAAAATGAATCACATAAGATTTCATAAATTTCTCCGCGTTTATTTACAAATCGTAAAAATTATACTATACTTTATAGGAAACGCAGGCTAAATGGATCCTTTTATCCGGGCTTCATTTGCCCTGCTGAAAACAAAAACGAATTTCCTTCCGTATATTATACTATTTTTTAAATTGAGGTGTCAAGGCTTGAACAGCGATTTTCCCAGAATTATTACATTTTTGCGCAAGGAGCGCGGACTGAGCCAAAAGCAGGTTGCGGCTGATCTTGGCATTTCTCAGGCTTTGCTCTCGCACTACGAAAAGGGTCTGCGTGAGTGCAAGCTTGATTTTCTTATCAAGGTTGCGGATTATTTTGAGGTTTCAACCGATTATCTGCTCGGAAGAACCGTTCAGCGCAAGATCGCCTCGGTCAACGCGTCGGATATCCCCGACAGCGACGAGATCCGTCATTTGAAGGGAAATATAATCAATCAAATCAACCGCAAGCTTTTGATGAATACGACCACGGTTATTTTTGACCTGCTTGCGCAAATCGGCGACAAACGGCTCACAAACGCTGTCAGCAATTATCTTATGAGCGCGGAATATCAGATTTTCAGGACGATCTACTCCGCCGAGGAAAACAACTCCCAGACTATGTTTTCGATCGACAGGCGCAGATACAAAAACCTGACTTCTGCTTCAATGATGCTGGAGCTTGAAGCGATCGATTTTATTATTGAAAAAGGCGAAATCTCACTCGCGCTTTCACCGGACGTAATTTCAAATTACTTTGACAAAGGTGCTTCCTCACTGTTTAATTTGATACAGTTTTCCGAGCGCACAATCAAAAATTCACTCCAACAAAAATAGCGGTGCAACGCTGCAAAATTAAATATCACATTAAAAGCACAAGGCAATGCTGCATAAAAAAGCGCAGCATTGCCTAATTTAATTCTGATTAGGAATAATATTTTCAAAAGCAGTATACGCAGCTGAAATATCTGTGTTGCAGGTCAAAACAAAAAACTTGGTCAAAGAAAGCAGCTTTTCAAAGTTTTCAAGCATAAGCACCGCTGTCTCTGCATTGACTTTTTTAGCCGTTTGAAAATACAGTTTTTGTATGATTTCCTTGTTATCGGGCACCCTTACCGAATTTTGCTCTCCCCTTTCAACGAACACGACTGCTTTTAGCGGATATACTTCGTTGAGCGCGATCGAGCTTCCTCCGTCAAACGGAGTGCCAAAGGCAAGTGCCTTGTCCTCACACATTTTCACCACCGGCTTGTCGTCGTTCATAATATGAACCTTGTCGCCAAAGGCTTTGAGCCAAAGCCGAGTATGGGTGGATTTTCCTACTCCGGAATCTCCCGAAAAAAGATACGCTCCGCCGTCGTAAATCAACGCCGAGGAATGAATAAGCATTGTTTGAAACTTGATAGCCTTTACGTTAAACTTACAGCTAAACGCAAAATTTTCAAGCGCGTCAATTTCGACGCCCTTTGCAGCGCGCTTCATCAGGCTCTCAAGGTATTCGTCGGAAACGCTTAGCCTGATATCGGTTTGACGGTCGCCGTCATACAAAAACGGCTTTGCAAGCTGAATCGTATAATCATATTTTGGGTAAAGCTCGGTTATCAAATCGGCAATTTTAACTCTCACCTATATCTCGTTCCCAAAGATAAATTAAATGTTAAGTGCTTTTGTAAAGCCTGTAAGCTCAAAGATCTCCATAACATTGTCGGTCAAATTCTCAAGATAGAGACCTTCTTTGCCTGCCATAGCCTTGTGAGCGGCAACAACGACTCTGATTCCTGCCGAAGAAATATAATCTACTCCCGACATATCAAAAACCATCTTGTCACATTTTTCTGCATTTTCTTTAACTGCGGCTTCAAGCTCAGGCGCAGTTATTGTATCAACTCTGCCTTCGATATGCAGAGTGCAGGTCTTTTCAACATTATCTACTTTGATTGTCATTATAATTACCTCCGTTAAAATATGCATTTGTATTTTTGGAATTATTTCAAAAGCTTGTCCAGCTTTCGTTTTTCAATCAATTTGAAAAGCGGCAGACCCAGAACTGTCAACACGGCAAGCTCTCCCACAGCAACAAGTCCGCCCTGAATCAAAAAATCGTAAAAATTAAAACTCAGATTGTTGACAAAGAAAAAGTCAATTTCAAACCCGACAAAAATCCCGTTCATAACAGCCGGCATAAGTGCCGCCGCCAACGGCAAGCTGAAAAGCCGCACATTTCTGAGCGCGTACATAGCGATCGCGGCGAACAGACTCGCCAGCGACCCGAATATCAGGTCATAAGGTCCCAGGGATGATAAAGAGCTGATATTCGCGATAATGCAGCCGATAGTCAATCCCGGAATAGCAGCGGGAGTGAAAACCGCAAGGATAGTCAGGGCTTCTGAAATTCTGAATTGAACAGCCATTGACGCTGAGCCGGGAAACAAAACGTTTTGCAGAATTGTCAAAACAGCGTAAAGCGCAGCGATTGCGGCTGCCTGAACAATGAAGAAAATCTTTTTGTTTTTCATGCTTAATCAATCTCTTTTAAGAAATCTAAATCTGAGCCGGTACTATGGATTCCGAAGCTGTTTGCAGATGATAATTATGTCATCTGTTCATTAAGCCATACTCTTTTGTACATTATACTACATTTAAACATAAAAATCTATATTTTTTTATAAATATTTTAGAAAATTTTAAAAATAGTAAGGAGCACCCGGAAAATCACCGGACAAGCTAAAACGGATCATACAGTTGTTTTGCCCAAAACAACGCCCAAATCCGCAAGGTATTCCTGCAAATGCGTAGCGTCGTTGATAGTCACCTCTCCGTCACCGTTGGTATCGGCAAGCAGAAGCTGCTGTTCGCTCAGAGTTTCCAGCTCAGCGAGATAGAACTGGATCAATGTTGCATCCGAAATCGTAACCGAGCCGTCAAGGTCAACGTCGCCGATTTGATATTCAGGTAAGATATTCAAAACAACATCGATCGAACCGTCGTCAAAGGTGAGCGTAAGTGTGTGCTGCCCTTCGGAAAGCTTTAAAAGCTCGGATTTTCCAATGCTCAAAGTGCCCTCACGCAGAAGCATGTTGCTCTCTATGTTTGAGCCAAGGTATTCTCCGTCAACCGAGACCGAGCCGATTTTGGAATCGGAATTGGTTTTTATACGAATACCCGAGGCTGAATCAACGCTCCAATTGATAACAGAAGCATCGGCTGTTATTTCCTTTGGCTCCAAGGGTCTGATTTTGTCATACTCTGCATACGCCATAATTCTGTTGCTGTTTTGAGTAAACGGTTTTCCGATGAATTCCTCTTCAACATCAAGATCGATCTGCTTCGTTATAACCATACCGTCTGAGCAACCGTTTGTATAAGTCAGAACATGAGTTTCCTTATCGTAGTCTACAACAATTACAGCATGATTAAAATACTTACCCGAGCCGTCCCACGTAAAAAACAAAATTCCGCCCGGCTTATAGGGGATCTCAAACGGATCAACGTCAACGTTGTAATAGGTGTTCCAATTATAGGCGTCGATCTTATGACGTGCCTTTTCGGTGTACCAAACGCTCTGCTGATCAAAATCGAATGCCTCTATCCACGAATCCGCGTCAAATTCTATTCTGGGATCGGCATAATACGAATAATAATACTTTTTGAGTCTGTCCTCGCTGTAATATCCTGCCTGATACATACACCAGCTTACAAAAATCGCGCACCAGTCGCAATCAATGTACTGTGTTTCCTCGCTTCTGTTCATAATGTATCTTTGAGCCCAGCGAATGTATTCCGTGTTTCCGGTTTCATCATCGTTCATGCGCAGCTGTGCGCCTGTCCAAAGCAAGCCGTCTGCTCTTGCCTGTTCAATATCTATCCCCTCTGTGGAATAGTTTTTGTAGCCCTCTTGCGACAAGGCTGCGGCAAGCGTTCTTTCCATTGTGGTTTTATCCTGCGTATCCGCAAGCGCGGTCTGAAGCTTTTCATAAAACGGAGAGCTTTTGTACTCATCCGAAAATGTTAAATCTTCCTGAGCAAAAGCTGTTATCGACGTTGACAAAACGCTCGAAACCAAAACAGACATTACAACCAAAAGACAGGTTATTTTTTTCACTTTCATTTTCTCCTCCTAGAACATATATACTTTTATTTATCCGGTAACGGGATCGAAGCCCAGCTCCTCTTGCATCAGGATCATGAGAGGGATCCCGATCGCGAGAGGAAACACAAAGTTGTTCAGCAAAACAGTAACTGTAAAAAGCAAAATATCCACCTCAGGATAGAACAGTGCGACCATGGGCGAGATAATCAGCGATTCAAGAACAGCCGTAAAAGCAATTACCAAGATATGCTTTAATATATTTCTGACAGTTCTTAGCGAAAACGGCGTTTTGGAGATCCTTTTCCAGTAAAAAAAGAATACAAAAGGTCCGATAAAATTGGCAACAAATCCGCCGATCGACGACCACCTCAGACTGTCGCTCAAAATATCCACAATAAGATTGCCGAAAGCATAGGCTATGCAACCGGGGATCCCGAAAAACACTCCATAGGCAGGCTGCAAAAGTAGCACAGGGCGAATATCGGTAAAGCCCGGAATAACGCTCATAACTCTGAATGGTATTGCAACGATCAGGTGGATAACGACCAAAGCAAGTACAATTCCTATTGTTGCGATCGTTTTTTTACAGCTCTTGCTTTTTGACTTCATTTTTTCGCCTCCCCTTAAAGTCAAAATCTACGATTTCGATTATGCTTCCTGCTACGATCAACAGAGCGCCGATGACCTGGAACGGAGTCGGTATTACCCTGTCGATCAGCGTTTCGGGCAAAACTGCACTCCAAATCAGTGAAAAAACTATTTCCAGCGAATAAATAACAGTTGCTCCCGAAGCCGTAGCGCGTTTTTGTGCAAATATATTAAGCGTCTGCGCAAATGCAACTATAAAATATGCGTATATAAAAAGGCTGGCTATAATTGTCGGCAACCATTCGATCGCTCCAAAGGTCTGCGGCTGCAAAAACATCCAAATACAAAAGCTGATCGCAGCTCCGATCGAGGAAATCAGCACCGAAAGTGTGATAGAATCATGCTCCTTGGCAAAATCATTAAGCTTGATTATAAACACAGCGCGGAGTATACAGCCTATCAGCATTAACATCAAGCCGATGATCTGATTGCCGAAAACCTGAGAACCCAGCGCACAGACTATGCCGGCAAGCACCAGCAGTGCGGATAACCATGTTTTCGGACTGACGTTCTTTTTCATGGTCAGCAAAATTACCGGAAGGACCACCACGGTTATTGAAAAGGTGAATGCGCCTGTTGAAACGTCAAAATAATTGAGTCCATACAAAAACAGCACGTCATATCCACATTTTATAATACCGAGAAAAACACATCTGAGCAAAATTCTTTTTGCATTGCGTTTCATCTCTGCCTTGATCCTTTTGAAAAAAGAAGCCACAAGAATTAATACTGCTATTGCCGAGGTAATAAACGAGGTCGCAAACGGCAAAACATCATTTGGAATACACGCAAAAATAATAACCTCTGTTCACTTTCGACATCTCCCCTTGTATTTATACTTACCGCCGATCGATTGTCCTAAAGATAATTTATAACAAAATATAATATCGCAAGTCCTGCGACCAAAAAGAATATAAACAGAAAATGACGCAGCTTTTGTTCCCAAACAAGCCCGATAAATTCGCGGATAAAGGCGTTTGGAAAAAAGTAAAGTCTGGTTTTTGCGGACAAACCGCCCACCTTCATTTTTATTCGGTTTGCAAGGGTGTAGCCGCGAAAAACATGGTAATTTGTGGTAGAAAAGCCTATATTAACGTCCGGCAAGGCTTTTGAATCATTTTCGATAACACCCTTTGAAAATAACATGTTCTGATATGTATTTACCGATTTGTTTTCCAAAACTACCTGCTCGTCGGGGATCCCCTGACTGAGCAAATAATCCTTCATGCTCTGCGCTTCACTGATGATCTCATCGCTTCCCTGTCCGCCCGAGGGAACAAAAACAGAGTGTTTTCCGGTTTTTTCAAACTGCTCGTTCTCAAACTTGATCGCACGGTCGATACGCCCCTTCAAAAGCGGAGTGGGCGTTCCGTCGGCGCGGATGGCACAGCCGAGAATAATAATATAATCCAGATTATACGGCGGCTTATACCGCGTACACATCACGGCACAAAGCATTGTTGATAAGAGCATACATTCAAAATAACAGAACACAAATGCAAACGCAATGCTGATAAAGGTTGTAGTATGATAGGCAACATCATTCTCATAATTCACACTGCTGTTCAGGCGATAAATCATCCAGATTCCGCCAATCAGCGAAACACCCAAAAGTATCCCCAGCAAATTCAGAGGACGAAAGCCCTCCTTGCGCACGAGCTGGATATTACTTACAGCAAGCGCGAAAGCGAGCAGTAAAAGAGGAAGAATAGTTATGCTTGTAAACATCCTGCCTGTATCAAAAAGTATTTTTATCAGTTCACGAAAGGAGAGTGATATTCCGTACTTTATGTTGTGCCGCCATTCGTCGAGAAAAATATATGAGCAAATCAAAAGGTATATAATCAGACCGCACCGCACAACCATTGAGTAAGAAAACAAGCCCTCGTGCTGTTTTTCCAAAACAGAAAATATCATCGCTAACGCGGTAATCATCATGACCCCGGCAAGCATGATAATAAGACATTCTATTCCGTCAACGGAATCAAGCGTCCTGTTGATAATTATGCCAAAGGGCAGTGTTACCAAACGATATTCACACTCTGTAGGATATTGTCCGTCGATACTATAACCATCTTCATTCGGAAGCGGTTTGACTTCAAAATTTAAATACAGCGTATCTCTTCCGCTCCCGACGCTTTCGGTCTTAACGGTGATCCGAATATCGTCATAAATACGCTCCTCGGTAACAGACTTCACCTTAACTGCTTCGTCGCCGACTATAGTTGCTTTGGCTGAATTGGGTATATACTCCATTGAGGTGATGTTAAGGGTAACAGTGTTTGTTCTACCTACAAAAAGCATATAAGCTATACAGCCCGTCAAAAATAAAATAAGAACTATTATAGGAATAATAACTCGCGGTTTAAGAAACTTGGGCTTAGTTTTCATATAAAGACCTCTGTACAAATAATACTGTTTATACTATTCTCTGATAAAATACTTTAAAACAGATGTTAAAGAATTATATTAGTGAATAGTATTATCGTTTCGCTCAAAAAATGCTTCCGAAATCGAAACCTTTCGCAGCGTCACATTTCTATTATTATACAATAAGGTTATAACAAAATCAAGAAATATGCGAAAAAGGATTTTATTCAAAACAATCAAAGAAAAAAAGCAGAGGCAACTTCATAAAGAATTGCCTCTGCAAAATATTTTTGTAATACCGCATGACCCAAGGAGTGCGGATCGCCTATGAGTTTTTCGTTAAGCGTTGAACTAAACAAATCACAGCATACGCTCAATTGAATCAAGCTGGACTTGAGTTGCCGAGCTCATTACTCCGTTTAGGAAAAGAACATTTGAAATACCGTTTTCATCACAAAACTCCTTGAGGTTTCCGTTCCAACTCCTGAAATCGATCGAATAAACCTCGCTGAAATTATAGGTAAGGTACGGTGTAAAGGCGTTTCCGTAGCTTTCGTGAACAATAGCGATCTTCTCCTTGGAAGCTGCCTTTGATGAGCTTTTTATGACCTCAAGCGGATTGTCGCCATAAAGGAAAACGCTGTAGGTATAATCTCCGCCTGTTGCGTCATCATAGTAACAGCTCTCAAATTCGTTTGTGTTTCCGTCGGAATCAGTGATTTCATCAGGAACTGAATAAGGGAACTGCCAGTAATGTACATCATCAGTTGCAAGAGGAACCGACGCCATATTATTAAACGTTCCGGTAAAGCCCTCAACGACCTTTTCTTCACAGTCCTCAAGCGAGATCGGCTTTAGATCAGCGGTTTCGGCAAACGCTTTGTACGCATAATACGCGCCCAAGCCCGTCCAGTGGTGATCCGAGTTAAAATAAATATACTCGTTGCAATGCTTTGACAGCTCATTATACACGTTTACCGGAACAACGCTTTTGCTCATTGCAAGATATCCTGCCTTGACGTAATCAAGCTGAGAAAGCGTGGTAACAGCAGGATCGTCGCCGCTCTTGAATCTTTCGGGCAGCCCAAATTCAGTATGATTGGGTACGATCATCGAATAGGTCGTGATCTTCTTGCCCAACGACTCAGCCGCCTTGTTCATAAGCTCTGCATATCTCTGAGCCATCTCCTCTGTTCCGTAAAACAGCTCAAAGCCCTTTTTGTCCCAAACATAAATTCCGCCGGAATCCTGACCGGTTGACTTGCCGTCGTCCTTGATATCAGGCTTTTCATAAGTGAAGTTCGCAGCATTTTTCATATCCGGAGGAGCTGTGGTCGGCTCGATCGTTGTTTCAACAACAGTAGTTTCCTGTGATGAAGAAGAACCTGTAAACGCACCGATAATGAGCTTAAATATTGAAGTAATTAGAAAAATAGCAAGAATCAGCAGAAGAAGCAGAACAGAAACAATAATAATTCTGTTTTTTGTTCTCTTTTTGTGAGTTACACGCCGGTTATAATTACGACGTTGCCGATATCTTTCGTATTCGTAATTATCCACTTTAATACCCTGTCATCCCATTAAAAAGCTGCGTTAATAACATCCATGACAGCACTGTAGTTATCAGCAACAACCATGAATACATAGTTTTCGTTTTGTGTAACGCTGCATTTTTCAATAACGTCAAGCTTGTCGGGGCTATATGAAGAATATGTGCTCTTGATTGAGTTGAATCTCGAAGTGAGAGCCGACTTGATTTTGCCAGCGCCGCTCTTGTCCTTGGCTTCTACCATAACGATCTCAACCGGAGCCTCCGATGTGTCGGTCTTGATCTCCGCAGCAAACTGCTTAACGTCAGACGGAGAAATCAGGTAGTATTTGTAAAGCTCATCTGTATCCTTGAGCTCTGTAAGTCCTGCGGTTTCGTCAGGACATTTAGTGTTGATTTCTGTGAGAACTGCCTTAAGGTCAACTTCCTTTGCAGAACAGCCTGCAAATGCAAAAAGCATAACGGCAGCCGCCAATACGATTGCGATACATCTTTTCATAATATTAACTCCTTTAAAAAAATTTATAGTCGCAGGCAATGCCTGTGATTAACCATGTCATAAATATGCCAAAAAAGAAAATATCAACCGACGAAATATATTATAACACAACGTAGCCTCTAAATCTACTAAAAAATAAAAATTTTTTATTTTTTATTTCGAGTTTTTTATTTCGAATTTTTTATTTCGGGAAGAAAGCTCGGCTCAAGACCAAACCTCGGTTGCCCGAAAATAAGTTGATTTTTAAATAACGTTTTTAGAAACGTTCATATATTAATAATTGTTTTTACTTATAGTCAGGATATTTGCGCCGTTTTCGCGTCTATAGGAATACTCGTCCATTATACTAAACGTTATGAACCTTCCCAGTCCGCCTACGGTGTTTTCCATATCATATTCGTCAATATTAATTACATCCTTAGTGGGATCAAATTCTGTTCCGTAATCAATAAAGGTGATCTCGGTTTTATCGCTCACATCAATTATGACTGTGACTTCTCCCCCTTTTTCACCGTATGCATACGAACAAATATTGACAAACATTTCCTCGGCGGCTATCAAAAGGTGATTTTTGCATTTATCCGGGATAAGCTTATTTTCATCAATAGATCTGCTTATTTTTTCGTACTCTGTATTAACAGCCTCAAGCTTCATCTCGGTGTGATAATCCTCAGATAGCACGCTAAGGGTCAAAATTGTTATATCGTCGTTCTGCTGAGAATCCACAGTAAACCTGTTTAATTGATTTATAACATTGCCGGTAATGAATTCGTCGGTTTTTCCTAAGGATTTTCCCAGTACTTCTTCCAGACGTTCGTTTCCGAAAAATTCTCCGGAAACGCTCTCAGCCTCGTTTACACCGTCGGTGTACAAAACCAGAGATTCGCCGGGCTTTAGGCTGACGGTCGCCTCATCATAATCAGCGTCGTCAAAAATTCCGGCAGCCATTCCGCGTGCGCCGTCGAGTGTCTTAACCTCTTTTCCTAAAATATACGGCAAATTGTGACCTGCGTTTGAGTAATGAAGCGTTTCGGTTTTACAATCGTACAATGCGACAAACGCAGTTATAAACAATCCGTTCGGATTATGAGAAGCAAGATTTTTGTTAAAGCCCTTCAAGGTTTCCGCAGGATAGTATCCCAGCGAAGCATACTGCTGGAGCATAGTTATCGCACGCGACATAAACAATGCGGCGGATATTCCCTTTCCCGAAACATCGGCAACAGCAATATAAACGCGGTCTTTATCTACACGATAATTATACAAATCACCGCCGACTTCCTTTGCAGGGTTCATAATTGCCGAAATTGAGATCTTTCCGCTTCTGCAATGCGACGGAGCAAGCAAGCCGTTTTGGATATTATTTGCAATATCCAGCTCCGCTTCTCGGGTATTCTTCTCTTTATTAAGCTTTGTTATATCGCCGATATAATTATCGATTTCGTCGGTCATCTTGTTAAATGACTCCGACATTTCGGCAAATTCATCCTTTCCCTTGACCTCAAGCTTTACGTTTTCTTTTCCGATATTAGAAGCGTAGTTTGACATTTTGCTGCTTATCTTTTTTGCAGGTTTTGAAACAGCATTATAAAACACAATCAAAAACACACCTATGATAATCAAGGTACTTATGCCTGTAAAGCCTGCAATATAACCAAAGCTTTTGTTAAACCGTTTTTTTACCGATGCAAACGAAAATTCCGCGCCGACAAAGCTTACAGTTTCATCAATATAATCTCCTGATTCTGAATCATAATAGGATGTGACCGGAAAATAACAGGTTATGGTCTCGCCAAAACGAGTTGACTCAATTTTGATCACTCCGTCATCGGTACCGTTCAACGCTTCAACCTCGGAGCTGTTTAAAGAATCTTTCACAACAACGCCGGCATAACGTGTATTTCTGGCTTCCTCTGTAGCGTCGTTGCCGAATCCGATCGAAAGATATTCAATGCTTCCGATAGAGGTATCTGGCTTTATCGCATATACATACGCCAAATTAAAGGATTCGCAAATACTTGTAAATATGGAATCGCATTTTTTTGAATCCTCTATGTTATTCGGATCAAAAAGGGCAAAGCTTTCGGCAGCCATTTTCGAGGCGATTCTGACATTATTCTCACAGTAGTTCAAATTTGAATCATAAATTAGAAAATACGCAAGCGAAAGCGTGCCGATTTCAGCAATTATAATTATTGGAAGTATTACAAAAAGAATCTTGCGAAAGATTGATTTTTTCATAGTCATCCGCCTTGTTCAGCTAATTTCTCCGTATGCGTCTTTTATAAGCTTTATATCAAAAATTATATGTGTCTAAAATAATTGTACACAAAAACGTCTGAAAAATCAAGAAAAAATTAGCGGCAAAGCATGATTTTTCAAGCTTTGCCGCAAAATATAGTATATTATTCAGTTTTTAGCCTTAAGCATTTTCCTTAGCTGCTTTTTCTTTATCTCTTTCCTCGATCATATCAACTACCATCTTCTGAAGCTCTTCGTTAGTGTATCCGATTCTGTCAGCTTCATCAAGGAAGGTTCTGAGGAATGTTTCCTTAAAGGTCTTTCTTCTTTCGGCTTTAAGCTTTTTTACTGCGCCCTCGGCAACAAACATACCTATGCCGCGCTTTTTGAATACTACGCCCTCGGAAACCAAAACATTTATGCCCTTGTTTACGGTTGCAATGTTAATGTCATACTCGTTAGAAATCTGAGTTGTAGAAGGAAGCTGATCGCCCTCCTTGATATCTCCCATAAGAATATGATCCTTTATACCCTCTGCTATTCTCGCAAAAATCGGAATGTTTTCAATAATAACGTTCATAATTTCCTCCTAAATCACAAAATATCACCATACATAAATGAGAATCTTTATATGTACCGACAAATGGTACAGTCACAAAGCATTGAACGCATAACGCGGCAAGCTCTGCTTTGGAGAAACCCTTAATCAGTTGTATGATTAACTCTAAGTATAATGCTAATTTACTGATTTGTCAAGCATTTTGAGCTTATTTACTTATAATTTAATGAAACTTTTTTATTATGATTGATCGGAGGTTTTATTACGCCTGTGCATTTTTTCGGAATGATCGATCCCTTTAACCTTGAAAAGAATCAAATATCCGGCAAACAAGGCAATACAGGTCGTTTGGGTATAGAATAAATTCGATTCTCCCTTAGACATCTTTGAGGATTGCTTCAGCGAGCTGTCAGGCGAAGTTGTGTAAATAGGTGTAAAATCACCGTTGTTTGTAATGTAAGAATCATTCTCCGCAAAGCAGCCTACAGTTGCCGCAAAGCAAAGAGCAATTATAGCCAAAAAAACAGCGGATATTTTTTTAATCAAACGCTTTTTCATTTTGATTTCCTCCCAGTAGAATTTACGGTAGATTCTTATAAAAATATTGTATCACAACCCGAGCCATTATTCAAGCCAAGCAAAAGCACCTGCCGGATTTGACAGGTGCTTAGAGCATTATAGTGTTAAGGACACCTCTAAAAATTCACTGTTGTTCAGAGGTGCGGATATTTTATAGTAGATTTTTGTCAAAACGACGATGTCATACTGACGTATAATGAGGAGTTTTGGCAGAAATATGCTGTGAAAGATTTGTGACTATGGGCAGCTATGAATTTTTAGAGGTGCCCTTAATTTGAGCTTAATTCGGAACTGCGCAGACAAGGGTGTAGTCACCGACTTTTTCTGACTTGCAGTTATAGTTCAAATCGGTCTTAAAGCCAAAACTACCTTTTGCAACATCGTCTGTACTGATCCCGAGGTCTGAAACTGATTTTGAACTGTCAAAATCCTTAAGGGTGGTTGAAAGAACCTTGTCATCCTTTATGACTATAACATTCGGGCCACATTCGTCCGCAAGCTTTTCGCCGGTGATTTTGGAATACTCATCTGATTTGAAGCCGACAATAACCGCGCCTGCGTCGTCAGCCCTTTTTACCGCAGCCGAGAAGGTGTACTCATCGCTGCCCTCAACAGGAACCGGCTCACTCATAATCTTTGCGGAAATACCCTTTGCTGCCTTGATAAACGGAAGCAGCTCTTCCTTTTCTTTGATATCCTTGATGGTTGAATCTTCGGGATAGGTTGCTGTAACCATTCCCTTGCCGTCTGTGACGATAATACTTTCCGCTCCGATATTTCTGATTATCTGCTTCAACATCTCGGCGTCGGTTTCATTTTTGTAGAGCATAGCTGCGATATTTGCCTTTGAATAAAACTGATCCGAAAAAGCAAAGTTGTTTGCGGCGGAGGCAGAAGAAAACGCACTTACCTTACTTTTGGCATAATCAAACGCAGAATCAAGCGCGGCGTTTGAGCCGGAAGATGAGCAGCCTGCCGCAGTTGCAGTGATCATTCCTGCGGTAAGAGCAGCAGAAGAAAGCTTTATTATTCTTTTTAAGATTACATTTGATTTCATTTTAATCATCCCTTCGTAAAAAAATAATTGATTTACAACAGTATTATATCACAAATATTAAGTGCTTTGCAATATTTTTTTATAAAAAAGTGCCAGAATGGGTTCGAGCTTTTACGTAGCGCACCTGTAACATAAAACGAGTTCAACGGATGAATCCGGCAATTTGATGTTTGATAATACTTTGCTGACTGAAAAAACAGAAAAGATAATGCAAGATATTATACAAATATAATTAATATTCGTATAAAATTTTGATTAATTATCGCAAAACTCTTGACTTTGACGCACTGACTGGTATAATTAAATTAAAGTAAGAAGGGAATTAAAAGAGATAAAAATATGAGGAAACAAACGAAAACAATGCAAAGGGGAATTTTTCATGGTATCAACAAAAGCAAAACTAACTAATGATCTTGGCTTTGGTATGCGCCCGGCTTCAGCGTTCGCAACAGCCATGAGCAGATTTAATTCGAGCGTAATAATTAAATTTAACGGAAGTGATTACAACGCCAAAAGCCTGCTCAACATTATTTCTGCGTGCATACAGCGCGGCGACGAAATTGAGATCGTAGCAAAAGGTCCTGACGAAAACGAGGCATTGGCGGAAGCGATACGCTTGATTGAAAACGGTTTGGGATAACACAAACGGTCGGCTCTTTGTTTTGGAGCCGACCGTTTTTAATAATCAAGTCGGGAAGAAAAGCTTTTTTACCTTTCTTCCCGACATTTTTTATTTTCAATTTTGAATTGATTTAAACTTCCGCTATTACTTCTACCTCAACAAGAACATTTTTCGGAAGCGTTTTTACCGCAACACAGGAGCGCGCCGGTTTGTCGGTAAAGTATTTTCCGTATACCTCATTAAATGCTGCAAAATCATTCATATCAGCAAGGAAGCATACGGTTTTTATCGCCTTCTCAAGCGAGCTTCCGGCAGCTTCGAGTACATTTTTCAAATTTTTACAAACCTGCTCGGTCTGAGCCTCGATCGTGTATGTCTCAACCTCTCCGCTTGCAGGGTTAATGGCGATTTGTCCTGAGGTGAAAATAAGTCCGTTTGCTTTTACTGCCTGGGAATAAGGACCGATTGCATCAGGTGCGTTTTTTGTATATAGCTTTTCCATAGTTTACCTCCGTAAAGATCAAACGAGCTTAAAGCCCGCGTTTTTTATCGCGTTTGAAATCTCTCTGACGTGATCAAAATTACGAGTCTCAATAACGATTCTGAGATATGCCGCAGTGACGTCTGTGCCCTCGCCCGCTCTTTCGTGGTGAACCGAGATCACGTTTGCGCCGTGCTCTGCAATAATAGTCGAAACAGCCACAAGCTGACCCGGCTTATCCTGCAATTCAATGCAGAGCGTCTGCTGTCTGCCGCTTCTGAGAAGTCCGCGCTTGATAACTCTGTTAAGAATTGTTACGTCTATGTTTCCGCCCGAAACAATGCAGACAATCTTTTTGCCCTTGACAGGAAGCTTGTCGTACATTACAGCCGCAAGCGGTGCAGCTCCGGCACCCTCTGCGACCATCTTTTGAGTTTCAATCAGTTTTAATATAGCGGAAGCGATTTCATCATCGCTGACGGTAACGACCTCGTCAACATATTTTTGAATATACTTAAAGGTATGCTCGCCGGGCTCCTTGACCTGGATTCCGTCCGCAATGGTTGAAACTCTGTCCAGCGCAACCGGCTTGCCTTGCTTTAACGACTCGACCATAGAGGGCGCGCCCTCTGCCTGGACTCCGTAAACCTTTATGTTAGGATTCAGGCTCTTTATCGCAAGCGCAACGCCGGAAAGCAGTCCGCCTCCGCCGATCGCCGCAACAACCGCATCAACATCGGGCATATCGTTAAGGATTTCAAGACCGATCGTGCCCTGACCTGCGATAACGTTTTCGTCGTCAAACGGGTGAATAAATGTATAGTTTTTTTCGTCGCGAAGCCTGAGAGCCTCGTTGTATGCGTCGTCATAAACGCCTTTGACCATGCAAACCTCTGCGCCGTAGCCTTTTGTGGCTTCTACCTTAGAAATAGGCGCACCGTCGGGCAGACAGATCAAAGATTTTATTCCGTATTTTGTTGCGGCAAGCGCAACGCCCTGAGCGTGATTTCCTGCCGAGCAAGCGATAACTCCTCTCTCCTTTTCCTCGTCGGAAAGCTGAGAAATCTTATATCCGGAGCCGCGCACCTTGAACGATCCGGTTATTTGCAGGTTTTCAGGCTTTAGATAAACCTCACATTCATCGCTCAGCGCAGGTGCTTTTACGATGTGAGTTTGTCGGATAACGTCCTTTAAAACATAAGACGCATGATAGATCTTATCAAGTGTAAGCATATTTTCATCCCTTTTCAGTGCTTCTCCATGATATTGTACATCAATAAAACCAAGTTGTCAATGAACTATTCGCAGCATATGACTTGTTTGATTATTTTACTATCAGTTTAACTAAAAATAACCGGGAAGATATAATGTTTTATGGCGTTTTCTCAGAACGATCTCCTTTGTTCTTATTTTTCTGTACGTAGTCCTCTTTTAATATCGCGTAACGTGAAACGTCGCAAATACCCTGCATATTTTTGCCTGCCTGACGTGATGTTCCTTCGTATTGCAGTCCGCACTTTTTCATCACATCGCCCGAATGAGGATTCCTCGGGTCGTGGGTAGCGGTAATGCGATTTACTCCGACTTCCTCAAATAAGAATTGAATAACGCATTTGAATGCTTCGGTCATAATACCCTTGTGCCACCAACGATACCCCAGGCAATACCCGACCTCAGCTTCATTTACATCTTCTCTGAAATTTACAACGCCGATTGAACCTATGGGTTCGTTGATTTCTTTCAGAACGATCTTCCAATCATAACAATCATTATTTTGTTGATTTTTAAGCAAATACTGATGATAGGTATTTTTTAACTGCTCGGTGCTTTCATACGGAGCCCACGTCAAAAATTTTGTTACCCTTTCATCATTCGCCCAATTTCTGAACATAGGTTCGCAATCGGATTCAAGCGTTTTTCTCAATAATAATCTTTCGGTTTCAAGTGTAACTGTTCCCAAATGTTTCATTTTCTTCGATCCTCTATCTAAATTAAAAGAATAATCTTTGCATTGGCATGATTTCATAAGCTTTTCCGCAAACAGAAAACCAAAGGCTGATATTGCTGTTGTTCTTTATATATTTTTCCGTTATCTCGGCTTTTTCCATTGCCTGCAAATACTCAACGATCTCTATTGTAGTCAAAGGTACTATATTCTTTTGTGATGAAATTTGAACAAAAACGTTCTCTACCCTATCCCACAGATTCTCAATATCAAGATCATACGAGTGGCCTGCAATTTGAAATACATCTAGGTTTTCGTTGGTCTCCAAAAACTGTTGTGTAAGGTTTTCCGGTTCAGAGTCTGTGTGGAACACGGTAGCTTTCCATTTATAATAATCCGTTTGTGGAATAAACGAATGACTTTCCTCAGATATTCTGGCATAAGAAAAGCCGCTTTGCTTTACACAGCTTTCGATCAGTTCGCTGTAATAATCAAACGGAACGGCAAAGCCCTTGATTTCTCTTTTAAACAGCTTTTCAAGATTTGCCTTGTCCTTTTGCAGCTCGTGCAAAATTTCTGATTCCGAAAGATCATCCATATATGGATGTGTGAGCGTATGACAGGCGATTTCGTGCCCCTCATAAAGCGATACTGCCTTTTCTTTTGAAAGACGTTTTACAACGCGACCGCTTTGGTGCGTCCATTCAAATTCATTTTCCAGTAATCCGGAATTGAGATTGAACGTACCTTTAAGGTTATACTTGTTCAGAAGTTCAACAAAGCGGATGTCCTGCAATACGCCGTCGTCGTATGTAACATTGAACGCTTTTTGTTTTCCGCCTGGGTATAGTTTTTGAATCATAATCGATCCTCTTGCTCTTTATAATTTGGTTTTCGGCTTCAAGCTGTTCCGATCACACCGGCTATGATCCCGATAACGGCTGAAAGCAGAATAATCAAAATCGGATGGAGCTTTTTGAACGCCAGCACAACAGCCACAGCGAAAATGCCGAGCGAAACGTAAAACTGCGCTGTGCCAAAAGCTGATGCACTCAGCCCCTGTGGAAAAAGTACAGTATGTGAGAGTGACAACAGTGCCGCCGCTATCAAACCTACTACAGCCGGTTTTAAGCCGTTCATCGCACCGGTGACAAGCTTGTTGCTTTTGAATTTTTGATAACACCTCGCGACGATCAAGATTATCACAAACGAAGGCAGCACAACGCCGAGCGTTGCGCACAAGCCGCCGAATATGCCGCCGGTTCGTGTACCTACAAAGGTAGCGATATTCACCGCGAACGGTCCGGGTGTGCTCTCGCTGACAGCAATAAAATCTATCAGTTCACTCTGATCCAGCCAGCCGTGTGACGCCACCTCTTCTTGGATCATCGGCAGCAT
Source organism: uncultured Eubacteriales bacterium (assembly GCA_900315605.1). Taxonomy (GTDB): domain Bacteria; phylum Bacillota; class Clostridia; order Oscillospirales; family Acutalibacteraceae; genus Ruminococcoides. The sequence continues at coordinate 20,745 of OMZU01000029.1, forward strand.
CGCGTAGCCTCCGCCAAACGTGAACAGTCCGATCTTCAAAAAAGTGAGGAACAAATCAAGGTAAATCATCGTTTGTCCCTCCTGCTAACGATCAATGCCTGTACTATTCCTGCTGCTGCACAGAACAGTATCACAAAGATGACGTTGACGGGTAAAAATGCAGTCACTACAAACGCGCCGAACATAATCAGATACGCAAAAATCCCGTTCGGACTTTGCTTATACATCGACCACAACGCTTTGACTATCAATGCCAAAACGCCTGAGCGTATTCCGTTGAAGGCATACCTGATCCAGACAACATTCTGAAATGCCGCAAGCACAAAGGAGATCGCAGTAATTATTACAAATGATGGCAGCACAACGCCGACGGTCGCCGCCAGTGCCCCGAAAAAGCCACCGACGCGATAGCCGATAAAAGTCGCCGCATTGATAGCTATGGGACCGGGCGTTGATTCCGCGATCGCAATGATTTCAAGCATATCTTCATCGTTTATCCACTTTTTATTATCAACGGTTTCGCGCTGTATCAGGGGGATCATTGCGTAACCGCCGCCAAAGGTAAACAGACCGATTTTCAGGAAGGTGAAAAACAGACTGAGCGTTTTAGGAATTCGTTTCATTTTTTCTTCGTATAACAATTATAACACCTTTATCTGAACTTTTCCAAACGATAAAGCTGTTCCTCATCGGGATGATCGATCCCGTTTTTATATTCGTATCCCATTTTTCTATAGAAGTTAACCGCTGTGATCGACGCAGGGATTTCAACGCGTTTTGCTTTAAGAAAATACTCGTCTTGTTCAAGTGCTTCTATTATTTTTCTGCCGACGCCTTTGCCTTGATAGTCCGGCAAAACAAATATTGTAAACAGACTGCTCTCGGTTTCGCTGCCCCAATAAGGTCCGATCGCTCCGCATCCGATGATTGTATCATTTACCTCAACAACATAAAAATGCGTCCAACCGGCACGCTCCAAAATATGCGACGGCTGTAATTGTTTTTCGAGAGTTTTGATCGCTTCTTCGGAATAATCCTTGCTGTTTGTCGTTTTTAGGGTGCGGATAATCATTGCCGAAACCTTTTCCGCATCATTCTCTGCAAAACGTCTGATTTTCATATTGTACCCTCCTATTGTGTAATTCTATTATACTAGTCATTTTGCTTTCTTCTATCAATCTTTCAATTCATCAATAAACAACTCCATTCGCTCTGTGATAAGCTCGTCATTTTTCATATTGAGCAGTGTATTTTTGTCCACCCAGCGAAAATCAGATGTTTCACCGTCTTGTAATTTGACAGCGTTCTTATCGCAATCCGTAACACAGAGATATTCTACATACGCAGAATGACACTCTATATCTACCACTCTGCCAACCTCGGTCAATGTATCCGCACGGATTCCGGTTTCTTCAAGCAATTCTCTTGCGGCACATTGCAACGGTGATTCTCCTGCAAACGCAGAACCTCCTGCCGTAGCCTCCCACATACCGCCGTAATGCTTTCGCTCGTCACGTTGCATAATAAGATAATCTCCGTCTGTATGGCGCACGATTATATCACAAACGAGATGAAAAATACCATCTTTGATTTTCTCTCCTCTTGTTAAGGTAACACCTTCTATGAGATTGAAATTTTCGTCATATGCATCCCAAAGCTCCATTTTGCTCTCCCTTCATTATTCTGTCAAATTGTTATCAATGAACTCCATATATAGAACAATAAATATAAGGTAACCTCTAAAAATCCAGTTTCTTTTCCTTAATATCATTCTTAATTCCAAATCAGAAAAAACATATAGAAATATAACCTTTTATATCATTATCCATATTGTTTTTACCTGATTTTTGCCCATTTTGGGCGCAGTTATCCTATGCAAGGCTTTTACGACTGATGATGGAATACCTGCAAATGTTATAAATCAGGTTTGTTAATCCAATGTTGAACTTCGCGCGCTTTATTCCGATGGTGCGCAAAGTGATACCGTGCATTGAGCCTGTCATAAATCCAAAAACATGTTCAATGCGGCATCTGATTTTTGATTTTCTTCTGTTGTTTTGCTTTTGCTCCTCTGTCAGCGGATGGTTTCTGTAGCCCTTCTCACAAATCTGCGCTTCAACATGTTCTGGAAGCTCTTGACACACATATGCGCTGTCGGCATACGCAACCTTGTCTTTTTCGGTAAAGAAGTTCGAAAACCTTTGGCTGTCATGAACGGATGCATCTGTTACTGCGTAATTTGTTATGATCTTTGAATCAACATCGACCTTTGCATGGTTTTTGTAGCCGTAGTGGGTTTCGTTGTTTTTCTTCGTCCATCGAGCGTCCGTGTCCTTCTGTGCCAGTTTATGCTTTGCTTTTGGGGTGTTTTCCTTCCATTCTTCCGGTATATCACCGGACTTGATCGTTTTGTTTTCTTCGCGTGTATTTCTCTGTTTAGGCGCGTCCACGAATGTCGCATCAACAATCGTTCCGGTACGTGTGATGATCCCATTTTCTTCTAATTCTTTGCAATAGTCGATAAACAACTGGTCTATGACGCCCGATTTGGTCAGATTCTCACGGAACAACCATATTGTCTTTGCATCCGGCACTCTGTCACCAAGCGACAGTCCAAGAAAACGCATAAAACTCATACGGTCATTGATCTGGTATTCCGTTTGATCGTCAGATAAATTAAACAGCCGTTGAAGAACGAGAACCTTAAACATCATCACTACATCATAGGGACGTCTGCCCGCGTTGCTCTTTCGCTCTCTTTGGAACGCTTTTTCAAGCGCAGGACGGAAGTTCTCCCAATTTACTACGTTCAGTTTGAGCAAAGAATCGCCTAATTCCGTCAACTTCTCAAGTCTGTTATCTTCTGCAAATAGATTCAACTGCATCCAAATCACCAACCTTATTTGTTGATTCCATTATACCATATTTCTTTGCTTTTGGGGAGATATTTTTAGAGGTGACCATAAGGCAACACCGCACAATTCGCGGCGCACGCCTTGCTTGCATATTATTCCGTCAGGCTGCCCAAAAATCAGCCCCCATACGTCAGTATGCGAGCTGATTATTTGTACATCCTGACAAAAAATCTGACTGTGCAATCCGCACACCTGAATTATGCGGTATTGCCATAACAATAGAAAACGCCGCCAATCATAATAATATCAAATTTGACGGCGTTGCTAAAAGAAAACTACTAGAGCCAACTTGACACCGCGAGCAAGTGTCCCGATAAACCGATGATCTCCTCGTGAGTATCGAGCAGGCGAACGGTAGTCATCAATACGTTTCTTGACTTTTCGTTCTTCCACAGCTCATCAATATTATTTGCAAGCCATGCGCCGCCCATCACTCCGTGTACGACAGTTTCGGAAAAACCTCCTGTCTCCAACTCTGCTTTCAATGCTTTTGCGGTGTGTAAATGGGAGCTGCCCAAGCCTGCGTATACCTCTTTGTTCGGATTGAGATGACATCCGTCGTTTAGCTCACGCTCAACCATAGCCAAAAAATCAGGATTTTCCAAATATGATCCCCCACCGGGAGAATATACGGTCAGCTTGTCGAGAAGAACGGAAAACGGTGTTAATGCAGCCGAGAAAATCACTCCGCCCGGCTTTAACAAGCGACAGCACTCTTTTAATGCCCTGATTCTTTCACAATAATCTATAATGTGATAAAGAGGTCCCATCAAGAGCACAGCGTCAGCACTGTTATCGGCTCTCGGTACTTTACGTGCGTCGCAAACCTCGCTTGCCGCAAGCGAACAGCCGGGATATTCTTCGGCAAGCTCTTTACTCAACTTGATATTGGTTTCGGACAAATCAAAAAGATGCACCTCATATCCAAGATAAGAAAGCCACCAAGAGTATTCCCCGTATGCGCCGCCGATATCATAGATAACAGCCGGCGGTGACGGCAGATTTTCAAGCAGTATTTCTTTTGTGCGTGCAAATTCGATCAAGCCTATATCTGTTCTCAGCCTGTTATATTCACTGCCCTCTTCGTAATAAGCCAGAACAGCTTTGTCTATTGTTTTCATAGCAATCTCCTTTTTGATAATTATAGTTTTGTTGGTCTGTTTCATCTTTTCCGATTTGTTGGTGAACGGGCTGTTCCGACATTATTGCTCCCCCTTTCAAGAAAATAAAATACCGGTCAGAAGCTTTACAGGCTACTGACCGGTTGCTGACAAAATAAAAATTATGCGCGCAACAATATGAGCCGGTTGCCTGAATTGACAATAGCTTGCATTTGATCCATAATTATGTTAAAAGCAAAATACATCATTGTTGCGTTCCTCCGTGATTTGCTGATAATTATAACACTCAAGAGATATTTTGTCAAGAAAAAATCTGCCAAACAAAGAATGAATCTTTGCTTAGCAGATAATAGTATTAAACAAAAGCCTATGTATAATAAATCACAATAGATTTAGTGAATTTTACATTTGAATTGAATAAAATCATATAAGGTCACCTCTAAAAATTCCTCGCAAAACGAATGAGAATATGGTATAATTAAACCATCAAAAGATAGATGGTGATGATATGCAGTTGAATTTATTTG
>OMZU01000030.1 GCA_900315605.1 uncultured Eubacteriales bacterium
CAGAAAGTGTCATAAGAGCTGCTGTTGCGATGCTGATGATTCTTGTTTTGATTGATTTTGTCATGATTGATTTCTCCTTTAATTTTCCTTTTGTTTTTTGTTTGTTGTTTGTTTTTGTTTGTGTGATTGTTGTTTCTATATTTTCTAAGGATTCCTCAGCTCTCAACTCGTTTTGCGGTTGTTCATCTGAGTACGTGACTATGATACACCCTAAATACGAAAAAGTCAACACTTTTTTGAAAGTTTTTTTCAAATCAGAGCTTTGTTTACATTATACAAACTAACCAATGCATTTTTGTGCATTATAACGAAAGGATTGATATACTATAAAGTTTGTGCCCATTTATCAGAAAATAATATCAGCCATAAATGAAAGTGATTGACCCGAAACGCAAAATAGTGTACAATAAAGCTGTACCATGATTTTCAGGGTGATTTTTTGAAGAATAAATTTATCGCCGTATTATCGGCAGCCGGCTTGCTTGCCTGTGCTCTCCTGCTTGGAGGCTGCGGTGCGCTTTCGCGGCTTTTGAATGGTTCGGGAGGTTTGTTTGACTCGGACATTCCCTCAACAAAGCCCGACACTCTTGAGCGCGTGAATATCAGCGAGAGGACATTCAGCTTTTCGGGCTACGGCTTCGATTCTATTGATGAAGAAAGGCTGGGCAGCTTGTATTCGGATTTTGACAAATACGTAAATTTGTCATATTCCGATGAGTTTTCCGTTGATTCCGATTTTACCTTAAAGGACGTTGAAGAAGTGCTGTATGCCTATCGCAACGACCATCCCGAGGTGTTCTGGCTCAGCGACACAAACGACTTTTCATATTACTATTCGGGCGGCGATCTGGTAATCAAGCTTACCTTTATAATGGAAGGCGGCGAGCTTATCGAGGCAAAATCCGCGCTGAACCGCGCCGTTGAGCGCATGGTTTCCGACGCGCCGGACAATGCTACCGACTACGAAATAGAGCTGTATCTCAACAACAGCCTGGTTGACGAAGTGAACTACGACGAAAACGGAGAATGTGCAAACCGCCACAACGCCTATGGCGCGCTGATTGAAAAATCGGCGGTATGCGACGGCTATTCAAAGGCTTTTCAGCTGCTTTGCAACCGGCTCGGAATAGACTGCATAGCAGTGGACGGCATCGCAAATGATTTTAGAGAGAGCACCGGCGGTCATATGTGGAACTGCGTAAAGCTCGACGACAACTGGTATCACATCGACGTGACCTGGAACGACGCCGAAAGCGATGTTTATTCGCTGCGCTACTGCTACCTGAATCTGACCACCGAGCAAATCTCCCAGGACCACGAGATCGGAAAGCTTTTCAGCGAGATCACCGATGACGAATACAGCGGAGAGGAGCTTTTCAATAACTTTGTTCCCTACTGCAACAGCAGCGAATATAACTATTTTATGCGCGAGTGCCTTGTGCTTGACGACATGGATCACGGAGATCAAATCATCTACGCAATGGCAAATGCTGCGGCGTCGGGAAAACCGTCGTTTGATTTTATCATTGACGACGCACTGGATTTTGAAAACACCCTTCATTCTCTTGCACAGGACGGCTATCTGTACGAATGGGTTGACAGGGCAAACAGCATCAACGGAAACAACCACGTGATTTCTCACGACAGCAAAATCTTCGGGATCGGAGAAAGACGGGTCGTAACCATGAATATTGAATACAAATAACGGGTGAGAAAATGAAATATGACGTAATAAAATGCGAGCTGCTCTCAAACGAACAGATCGCAAAGGATATTTTTGACATGAGACTAAGCTACCCCGAGCAGCAGCTTCCGGTAAGCTGCGGACAGTTTGCTCATGTTTATGTGCCGTCAAAAACACTTCGCAGACCGATCTCTGTTTGCGACGTAAGCGACGGCGTGCTCAGACTGGTTTATCAGCTAAAGGGCGAGGGGACCCGTCTGATGTCACAGATGAAGCCGGGTCAGGAGGTCGATATCCTGGCTCCGCTCGGCAAGGGCTTCAAGCTTGAAGCAGGAAAAAGATACTGTCTTGTCGGCGGCGGTATCGGCGTTCCCCCAATGCTGTACACGGCAAAGCAAACCGAAGCTCCGCTGGTTATCACAGGCTTTCGCAACAGCGAGCTGGTGATCTTGCAGGAGGATCTCAAAGCAGCAGGCGCGGAGCTTGTGCTGGCAACAGATGACGGCAGCGCAGGCGTAAAAGGCTTTGTCACCGATATTATGCTCGAAAAAATCGACGAATTTGACGAGGTTCTCGCCTGCGGACCGACTCCTATGCTCAAGGCGGTCGCAAGGCTGTGTGCGGAGCAGGGCAAAAAATGTCAGGTCTCGCTTGAAGAAAGAATGGCTTGCGGGATCGGCGCGTGCCTTGGCTGCGCGGTAAAGGTCAGAGAAAACGGCGAAGAGATCATGCGGCACGTCTGCAAGGACGGTCCGGTGTTTAATGCGGAGGAGGTAGTTTTTAATGGCTGATTTGTCTGTAAAGGTTGCCGGAGTGGAATTTTCCAATCCGCTTATCGCCGCCTCGGGCACCTTTGGCTTTGGAATGGAATACGGCGAGTTTTATCCTCTGAGCGTGCTGGGCGGAATTTCCTGCAAGGGTATCACGCTGAAAAGGCGCGACGGCAACCCTCCGCCGAGAATCGCCGAAACTCCGTCGGGAATGTTGAACGCTGTCGGCTTGCAAAATCCGGGCGTTGACGTTTTTATCAAGGAGGATCTGCCGTGGCTGAAAAAGCAGAATACCGTGATAATTGCGAATATCGCCGGAAACACGATTGAGGAATACTGCGAAATGGCGGAAAAGCTGAGCAAAACCGACGTTGATATGATCGAGCTGAATATTTCGTGTCCGAACGTAAAGCACGGCGGAGTGCAGTTTGGAACAAGCTGCGAATCGGTGGGCAATATCACCGCCGAGGTGAGAAAGCACTGCAAAAAGCCGCTTATCATCAAGCTCAGCCCGAACGTTACCGACATCGCTTCGATCGCTCAGTCGGCGGAGGCGAACGGTGCGGACGCGATCTCAATGATAAACACCCTGACGGGAATGAGAATAGACATCAACAGCCGCCGCCCGATCATCCATAACAATACCGGCGGCATGAGCGGCTCCGCGGTTTTTCCGATCGCGGTAAGAATGGTTTGGCAGGTCGCCAACGCCGTAAAGCTTCCTATCATTGGAATGGGAGGTATCAGCACCTGGGAGGACGCGGTCGAAATGCTAATAGCCGGCGCGACCGCACTGCAAATCGGCACGGTGCTTTTCTCCGACCCCTACGCACCGGTAAAAATCGCCGAGGGCTTGAACACTTTCCTCGACAAAAACGGAATCAAAAGCGTAACAGAACTCACCGGCACGATAAAGCCTTGGTGACGCTTGTCGCAAAAATAAACTAATGCCAATTCAGACCGTGCAAAAACACGATATATAAAAACGCATCATACTATATATTGAGTTTTTATTGATTATTATCAACGTTATATATCTATATATAGAACATATTTAGGATGAAAAATGTCGAAAAGAATTATCGTATATGATTTATTAATATCATGTCCTAGTGACGTTTCAAATTATTTTGAAATCTTAGAAAAGGAAATCAATCGATTTAACAATTTATTTGGTAGGTTTAATGATATTATTGTTAGAACCAGATTTTGGAAACAAGATACTTATCCAGAAATAGACAAAAGTCCACAAGAAATAATAAACAGACAAATTGTAAATGATTCAGATATGGTATTAGCTGTTTTTTGGACTAGATTTGGTAGTCCTACAGAAAATTATGGTTCTGGTACCGAAGAAGAAATTGAACGAATGATTTCTGAAAAAAAACAAGTGTTTTTGTATTTCCTTGATAAGCCAATTAACCCTTCAAGGTTAGATTTTAAACAATATAATAAATTAAATAAATTTAAAGAAAAATATAAAAGTCAAGGAGTATATTTTACTGTAGAAAACGAAGAAACCTTGGCTCTGAAATTTCGAGAGAATTTAGAACTGTATTTTGATAGCGTTGTTCGAGGAAAAAAACTAAGAAGCGAAAAGAAAAAAAGAGAGATACTTTGGGTTGACGATAGACCTGAAAATAATGTATATGAACGAAAAGCTCTTGAAAAATATGGTATTAATTTTCATATAGCATTATCGACGGAACAGGCACTTCATATTATGGAAAATAATGATTTTTCTCTTATTATTTCTGACATGGGAAGAAAAGAGGGAAATCTTGAGGGATATGTACTTTTAGAAAAAATACGAAAGATTAATCCTAATATTCCATTTATCATATATGCCGGATCAAAAAAAGAAGAACATATTATTGAAACCATTCGTTGTGGAGGGCAAGGGTGTACGAATAATCCAATAGAACTAATAGATTTAGTTATTACTTATTTGTTGAAAAAGTAAGGGGTTTTGCCAATACATTTAGCCCATATTTTTTAAACAATAAACGATCCGCCCCTGTCACGTTTATGCGACAGGGGCGAATGATTTTTTGATATAAAACTATGCGAATTTTACTGCTGTGCCGTAGGCAAGAACCTCGGCTGCCTGCTGCATAATCGAAGCGGTCATGTATCTTGTGCATACGATCGCGTCCGCACCCATTTGCTCAGCCTGAGCGATCATGCGCTGGGTTGCGATGTCGCGCGCCTTGTTCATCATATCGGTGTATGATTTCAGCTCGCCGCCGACAAGTGTTTTAAAGCCCTGTCCCATGTCGCTGAACATATGCTTCGACTGGATCGTATTGCCCGAAACAAGTCCGAGCGTCATGCAGGTTTTGCCGTAAACTGTTTCTGTTGTTGTAATAATCATAATATATTCACCTCAATATTTTGTTTAAAAATATTATACCTTTAATACGGTTTTTTGTCAATAAAATATATAAAATTTATTCCATTGGCTTTCGGAAAAGCTCAAAATGCAAAAATAACAAAAATAGTTTAATTTTTTGTAACAATTGTCTTGATTTTTTTTTCAGGAAGAGGTATAATGTTATCAAATAGTGTCAATTAGTGTCAAAAGGTGTATTTAAAGACCTTTAGATTTCAGCCAAGGAGGTGCGCAGGGTGTTTTCGGGAATGTCTAATCATTCAATCGACTCAAAGGGCAGGATCGTTTTGCCGGCCAAGTTCCGCGAAGAGCTGGGCGAAGCCTTTTATCTTGCGCGCGGTTTTGGCAACAACTGCGTTCAGGCTATGTCGTCGGAGCAGTTTGACAAAATTTCGGCAAAAATCATGACCCTGCCTGCCGACAAGGCAATGGCGTTGCAGTATGTTTTCACCGCGACGGCGGTTGAGGTCAGCCCAAACGCCCAGGGCAGAGTTATTATTCCTCAGACCCTGCGAGAATTTGCCGGGCTTGAAAGCGACGCGCTTGTGATCGGCATGAACAACCGAATCGAGATTTGGAGCAAGAGCCGCTTTGACGAATATCTTGCCTCAAAGCAGGACACGATCGCCGAGGCTCTGGCATTGCTGACATTCTAAGCTTTTGGAGGACGATATGGAATTTTCTCACATTCCCGTTCTTCTTAACGAGACGATCGAAGGGCTTGCAATCAAAGAGAACGGTATTTACGCCGATGCCACCGCCGGCGGAGGCGGTCACAGCGGCGAGATTTTGAAACGGCTGAAAAGCGGAAAGCTGATCTCAATAGACAGAGATCCCGACGCGATCTCAACGCTGACCGAAAAATTTAAAAACAACGAAAATTCGATAATTATAAAGGGAAGATTTTCTCAAATCAAGGAACTGCTGACGCTCAGGGGTGTCGGTAGGCTGGACGGCGTGATGTTTGACATCGGCGTTTCCTCCCACCAGCTCGACACCGCCGGGCGCGGCTTTTCGTATCACGGCAACGCGCCGCTGGATATGAGAATGAGCCAAAGCGGAAGAACCGCCGGAGAGCTTGTGAACACGCTCTCGTTTGCGGAGCTGAGAAAGCTTATAAGCGAGTACGGAGAGGAAAAATACGCTTCCTCGATAGCTTCGGGCATAGTAAAGGCGAGAGAAGAAAAAAGGATCGAAACCACGCTGGAGCTTGCGGAGATAATAAAAGCAAATGTTCCGCAGAGAGTCAGAAGAGACGGTCATCCGGCGCGAAAAACCTTTCAGGCTCTGAGGATCGCGGTCAACGACGAGCTGGGCGAGCTGCAAAAGGGGCTTGACGGCGCGTTTGAAATGCTCGGTTCGGGCGGCAGAATGGCGGTCATCACCTTTCATTCGCTTGAGGACAGGATCGTAAAGCAAAAAATGGCGGAGTGGTGCGCAGGCTGCACCTGCCCCAAGGATTTTCCGATCTGCGTGTGCGGAAACAAGCCAAAAGCCAAGCTGATAAGCCGAAAACCGATTTGTGCAAATGAAACAGAATTGGCTCAAAACCCCAGAGCCAGAAGTGCAAAGTTGAGAATCTGCGAAAAAATTTAAAAATAATTCTTTTCAGGTATAGACAAAAGGATAAATCTGTAGTAAAATATAACAAAGTTGTAAAAATTATTACAAGCACAACTCGTTGTGCTTTTATGATAAAACCGCACAACATATACCTGATTTGCTCGTTTATTCCGCATTTTAGGCATATTGAGCGAGCGATTTTGAGAGCAAATTGTTAAATTTTTGAGATTTTTTGCTCGGTTTCAGAATTCATATCCCGGTTCAAAACCGGTTACATATATTTCGCATGGCAGGGACTTGCGTGTTTTTACGGTGCTATCCTTGCCGATTGATTGTGTTTTATGAAAATTTTTTGATAAAGAAAGGCATATGGTGTTAAGATGGCACATAACAATAACAACGCCGCATATGATCTCAGCCTGTTTGACGAAGAAACGTCCTACGGCTCGGCCGCGCCGAAACGCGACCATGCAGATGCTCCGGAAAAATCGCCCTCGGGCGCAAGAAAGAAAAAAGCTAAGGTCGTTCAGCTTCCTGAGGAAGAGCTTCAAAAAATCAGGCTGCGCAGACACAACCCTATAAAAATCGCCCTCAGCACAGTTTGTGCGCTTGTTATCTCGGCGATAATCGGTGCGATCATCGTCGGACAAGTTCAGCTCACAGAGCTCAATCAGCAGGTTATCGACGCACAGGTAAAGCTTGAGGATACCCAAAGCATATATATCCAGAATCAGATGAAGGTTGAGGCGAATCTTTCAAACGCCGAAATCGAAGAATATGTGCAGGAGGAGCTTGGCATGACCAAAGCCTCGAATGCTCAAAAGGAGTTTGTAACTCTTGAAAGCGGCGACAAAGCCGAGGTTTCTTCTCAGCGGGAGGAGAATATCTTTACTAAGTTTATCGAATCCATAAAAAATCTTTGGTCATAACATTCATCTAAATTTAATATGATGCAATGAGAGAATGAGAGTTAAGACTGCGTCTTGGCTCTTTTTTCGGCTAGGGTAATTAATGCCCCGGGCTTATCTTTTTCAGGTGAATAATTTTTTTGCACCGCCGTCAATTATTTGAGGCGGGCGAGAGTGCCAAACGGCACTTTTACCGATTTGGAGGTAATTATCGCATGGAATCAAAGAAGCGTGCCGCCAAAGGACCCAACCAGAGGTTGCGGCAGCGCACGGCTATATTAATAATCATAATTCTTGTGCTGGGCTTTGGAGCGGCGTTGGGAAGGCTCTCTTTCTTGACGCTGGTTCAGGGCAGCGAGCTCCAGGAAAAGGCGGTCGGTCAGCAGCTGAAGGACACCACCATACCGGCAAAGCGCGGTTCTATCTTTGACGTAAACGGCAAGGTTTTGGCAGAGAGCGCGTCGGTGTGGCAGGTCGTTATGGCTCCGATCAACTTTAAGACCGACGAGCAGCGCGAGGCGGTCGCCAAGGGCTTGTCGGAGATCCTTGAGCTTCAATACGAAAACGTGCTTGAAAAGACCCGACAGGAAAGCTACTATGTTGTGGTCAAGCGCAAGATCGAGGTTGAGCAGCGCGACAAGATAATTGAATTTATGGAAGAGATCGAGAAAAAATATAAGTGCGGCAACGTGCTTCAGCTCCTCGACGACTACAAGCGTTACTACCCCAAGGACGACCTGGCTTCGTGCGTGATCGGCTTTGCCGGAAGCGACGAGCAGGGCTTGGAGGGCGTTGAATATCAGTACGACGAATATCTTTCGGGAACGCCCGGAAGAATGGTCACTGCGACCAACGCACGCGGAACAAACATGCCGTTCTCCTTTGAGCAGAATATCGAGTCAAAGGACGGCGACAATGTTTATCTTACGATCGACGAAACCGTTCAGTCGATCTGCGAAAAATATATGAAGCAGGGCATAATAAACAACAACGTTCTCAACCGAGGCGTTTGTATCGCCATGGATGTAAACACCGGCGCGATCATTGCCTGTGTAACTGTTGACGGATATAATCTTAATGACCCATATTCTCTTCCTGATGATGTCAAGGAAGAGATCGAGGAGCTTCCAAAGGACGATCAGGCAGAAGCAGAGGGCTTGGCTTTGGCGGCTATGTGGCGTAACAAGGCGATCACAGACACCTACATGCCCGGTTCGGTATTCAAAATCTGCACAGCGTCAATGGCACTTGAGGAGGGCAAGGTCAACGACAACACCAACTTTGTTTGCGGCGGTTCGGTGACCTTTGGCAACGATATAATCCACTGCCACGCGCGCGGAGGTCACGGAAACCAGACCTTTGTTCAGGCGATCTGCAATTCCTGCAACCCTGCGTTTATCCAAATAGGACAGCTTGTGGGAATAGAAAAGTTCCGCGAGTATTATCAGGGCTTTGGCTTCTCTGAAAAAACCGGAATAGACCTTCCCGGTGAGGCTGAGGATAACTTCTGGGAAGAAGGCACCATGAGCGAGGTCGACTTTGCGGTTGCTTCCTTTGGTCAGAACTTCTCGATCACCCCGATCCAGATGATAACTGCAACAGCCGCTGTCGCCAACGGCGGATATGTTTTGCAGCCGTATGTTGTTTCAAAAATCACCGACGCTCAGGGCAATGTTGTTAAAAACGTTGAGCGAAAGGTAAAGCGTCAGGTTATCTCAAAGGCGACCTCGGACAAAATGAACGAGATCCTCGCCTATAATACCGAAACCGCCGGCGCGACCTCAGGCTATGTCACCGGCTACAAAATCGCCGGCAAGACCGGTACCTCGGAGAAGGTCGGTGCAGGAGAGGTAAAGAGTATATTCAACGAGGACTACATCGCTTCGTTCTGCGGCTACGCTCCGGCGGACGATCCGCAAATCGCGATGCTGGTGTTCTTCGATACCCCGTCGGCAGGCTCCTACTACGGTTCTCAGGTCAGCTCGCCGGTATTTATCAATATTATGACAGAGGTACTTCCTTATCTTGAGATAAAGACCTCGTACTCGGACGACGAGCTTGCCTATATCGACGTTTCGGCAGGCGACTACACCGGCTTGAGCGTTTCGGACGCTCAGGAGGCAGCCGAAAAGGACGGCTTTACAACAAGCGTAAAGGGAAGCGGCGAAAAGGTTATCGCGCAGATCCCGACGGTTTCCTCAAAAATCTCAACAGGCGGCAACATCGTTCTCTATACCGACGAGGACAGCAAATCTGAGCTTGTCAAGGTTCCCGATCTTGTGGGAATGAGCGCGAGCGAGGTCAATTATACCGCCGCTACCTACGACCTCAACGTAAGCTTCTCGGGAGCTGTCAGCTCCGGCGGCATCAGCTCGTCGCAGGATATTCCCGAGGGAACAGAGGTCAGCCCGGGAACGGTTATTTCGGTATCGTTCACCGGCTCAAGCGCGACCTTCAACGACTGATTGTATTTACGACCGACAAAAACAACTTTGGCTCCCGCCTCTGATCAACTTTTTAATACAAAAAGCTGTAAAAACGGCGGGCTCTAAAAAATAGAAAGGAACGGTAACAAACATGATTTACGGGATTTGGACGTTTTGCTCCGCAATAATCGCCTTTATTATCTCGGCAACGCTGGGCAGAATTTTAATTCCTTATCTGCACAAGCTGAACTTTGGTCAGACTATCCTTGATATAGGACCCAAATGGCACAAAAAAAAGCAGGGAACTCCGATTATGGGCGGAATCATGTTTATTGCCGCGATTTTGATCGTCACTGTTATAAGCACGATACTTTACAATATTTTTGCTCCAAAGCTGATCGACAATTATTTTGCCGACATAGCTCACGAAAATGTCGCGATCTTTGCCTGCCTGGGCTTGGCACTCGTAAACGGTCTGATCGGATTTTTTGATGACTATACCAAGGTCGCAAAAAAGCGTAATCTCGGACTCACCGCGACCCAAAAGCTGATTTTTCAGTTTGCTTCTGCGGCGGCATATCTCGCTGTTTTGGGCTTTGCAGGCTTTGGAACGACCACAACGATCCCGTTTGTGGGCAAGGTCGATCTCGGCTTCTTCTACTATATTATTTCGGCGATCGTGATTGTGGGAATAATCAACGCCGTAAACCTTACCGACGGAGTTGACGGTCTCAACGGCTCGGTAACCTTCTTTGTTTGCGTTTCGATCATGCTTATCGCGCCGATGCTCAACTGCCTTGGCGTTGCGGCAATGAGCGCGTGCTGCGCAGGCGCGATCCTGGGCTTTTTGGTATGGAATTTTCATCCTGCAAAGGTGTTTATGGGCGACACCGGCTCGCTGTTTTTGGGCGGACTGGTCTGCGGACTCACCTTTGCTATAGATATGCCGATACTTCTGCTTCCGCTGGGGATCATCTATCTTTGCGAGATGTTTTCCGTTATGCTCCAGGTCGGATATTTCAAGCTGACCCACGGAAAAAGACTGTTCAAAATGGCTCCGATCCATCACCATTTTGAAATGTGCGGCTGGAAGGAAGTCAAAATCGTTGCTGTGTTCAGCGCAGTAACTGCGATTTTCGGCTTGATATCATTTTTACTTGTAATGTTCGGCGTATCCTAAGCTGACAGTAATTTTGTAAAAGGAGGGAAACGGCTATGGCTCCTAACAAAAGAATGATTCTAAAAGCAGATGTCAACAGGATCTATGACGAGGAATACTCCGAGCAGAAGATCCGTCAGGAGAAGTATTTTATTCGTCCCTCACGTAAAAAAAAGGCAAAAAAAGCCGGCTGGTTTGCGATCGGAATGGGAATAGATTTTCCGTTTTGCATAATCCTCATGATTTTGCTGACAATAGGAACGATCATGATGTTCTCTGCAAGCTACGCATTTTCCTACTATACTCAGGGAAACAGCTATTATTATCTTTGGAGACAGCTCATTTTTATCGGCTTGGGAATAGTAGGAATGATAGTGATGTCGTTCTTCAATTACAACAAGCTTCACAAAATCGCCCCGATAGTTTTGGGCATAGCCTATTTCGCGCTCGTGCTGGTTTTGATTTTGCCCAGTAACGGCGTAAAACGCTGGATCCCGCTGGGAATGTTCAATATCCAGCCCTCGGAGATCGCAAAATTCGCGGTGATTCTGTTCTTTGCTCACTGGGCGAGCAAGTATTATAACAAAATGCAGCTTGCACGCTACAGCGTGCTTCCAGGTGTGCTGGTGTTCGGAACCATCGCAGCCCTGCTGTTTTTGGAGCCGCACTATTCCGGTATCGTAATCATCGCCATGCTCACTGTTTTGATGCTCTATATCGGCGGAATGAAAGCCAAGTATCTTTTGATCGGCGGAGCCGCGATGGTCGGAGTCGTGCTTCTTTTGGCGATCACCGGCGGACTGTCCTATGCTATGAGCCGAATGGACGGCTGGGGTCAGGCTTTGATATACACCGACGAGGATATGTGGCAGACCACCTGGCAAACAAGAAATTCGCTCTATGCGATCGGCTCAGGCGGACTTTGGGGCTTGGGCTTGGGTCAGTCAAGACAAAAATATCTCTACCTTCCCGAACCTCAGAACGACTTTATTTTTGCGATAGTCGTAGAAGAGCTCGGCTTGATCGGCGCAACAATGGTGCTGCTGATTTTCGCGCTTTTGGTTTGGAGAGGAATAACGCTCTCGCTGAGAGCAAAGGATAAATTCGGCAAGCTGTTGGGAATAGGACTCACCTCCCAAATCGGGATCCAGGTGGTGCTCAATATTTTGGTTATCACCGACTGGCTGCCAAACACAGGTATCAGCCTGCCGTTTTTCAGCTACGGCGGCTCCTCGCTTATCATGCTTTTGGCGCAGATGGGAATTATCCTTTCGATCTCGCGAACGGCAAATATCGAAAGACAATAATCGACAACAAAATCAACTATATATAACCCGGAGGAAGCAATGCGCGTATTACTAGCAGGCGGAGGCACTGCCGGTCACATCAACCCGGCTCTTGCCATCGCGGGATATATCAAAGAAAAACGCCCCGACACAAAATTTCTCTTTGTGGGCAACAAGGGAGGAATGGAACAGAGGCTGGTTTCTCAGGCAGGCTATGAGATCAGATCGATCGTGATAAGCGGCTTCAAGCGCAGCCTGTCACCCAAAAACGTTGTGGAAAACGTAAAAACGGTAAACCGCACGCTGACCTCGTCTGTTGAGGCAAGAAGGATAATTTCGGAATTCAAGCCCGACATTTGTATCGGCACCGGCGGCTATGTGTCGGGACCGGTGATCAGAACTGCTTCCAAAATGGGGATCCCCTGCGTGATCCATGAGCAGAACGCTTATCCGGGAGTTACAAACAAGCTTCTTGCAAAGCGCGTTCAAAGGGTAATGCTCGCGGTTGAGGAAGCCAAAAAGTATTTTGACAAGGCAAACGTGGTTGTCACCGGCAATCCCGTCAGAGGAGAGATCCTAAGAGCCGACAAGGAGCATTGCAGAATGAAGCTCGGTCTTGACGAGCGACCTGTTGTGCTTTCGTTTGGCGGAAGCCTCGGCGCAAAAAGGATCAACGAGGCAGTTGCAGATTTGGTGGCTCGCAGCGGTATTGACGGAAGATATCAGCACATCCACGCCTACGGAAGCTACGGGGACTGGTTCCCTCAGCTCGTCCGCGAAAAGGGCGCGCAGCTTGAGCTGTGCCATAATCTTGACATCAGACAATATATTGACAATATGCCGGAGTGCATGGCGGCGGCGGATCTGGTTATTTGCCGCGCCGGTGCAATAACTCTGAGCGAGATCCAGGCAATGGGAAAACCGGCGATCTTGATCCCTTCGCCGAATGTTGCCGAAAATCACCAGTATCACAACGCAATGGCTCTTGTGAATGCAGGAGCGGCTGAGATCATCGAGGAATCTAAGCTCAGCGGAGAGCTGCTTATGAAAAAAGCAGATGAAATGCTCTCGAACCCCGATATTTTGAAAAAATACAGCGAAAACTCACGCAAAATGGCAATAACGAACGCCAACGAAAGAATATACTCCGTGATCAAAAAGATCATGGGAAACGTTTGTTAGTTTGGAGTTTGGAGTGTGAAGTGTGGAGTTTCGGTCGGGAAGATAGAATTCGTTAAGAAAATGCGTTCATTCCCGACGGCGTTTTTTTAATGGACAATTGACAATGGACAATGGACAATTTTGGTCGTGAAGAGACGTTTTATTCGGAAGAATTCTTTCTTCCCGACTGTATAACTAATGGTTTTATCTTGATTTCCGTACAAAAATTTGTAGGGGCGAATGGAAAACTATTGCAAAAAATATAAATACAATCGGGAACAAACGTGTTTTAAAATACATTTTTTCTGCTCGACATCAACTCCAAACTCCAAACCCCAAACTAAATATGCTTCATCGGTAACAAACCGAAGCACCCCTCATAGAATGTATAGGTATTCTATTTGAGAGGGTGTCGGTATGTCAAAGCTGATAATCAAGGGAAAACAAAGGCTCGGCGGAAAGGTCAGCGTTCAGGGCGCGAAAAACAGCGCGCTGCCAATCCTTGCCGCAACTGTACTTACGCGCGGAGAAAGCCTGATTTTTAATTGTCCGATGTTGTCCGACGTTGAGGCTTCGGTCAGGATCCTCAGATATCTGGGCTGCGTGGCAAGTCGCGAGGGTTCGACCTTGGTGATAAACTCCGACGGTGTTTGCAGATCTGATATCCCCGACGGGCTGATGCGCAAGATGCGCAGCTCAATCGTTTTTCTCGGCGCGGTTCTTGCTCGAACAGGAAGCGCGAGGCTTTCCTTTCCCGGCGGCTGCGAAATCGGTCCCAGACCGATAGATATCCACCTTTGCGCGCTTCGCGAAATGGGCGCAGTTATCAAAGAAAAGCACGGATATCTCGACTGCACCGCTCCCGACGGACTCAAGGGCTGCAAGCTCTCGCTTTCATTTCCCAGCGTGGGCGCGACCGAGGATATTATGCTTGCGGCAACGCTTGCTCACGGAACAACAACGATCACCAACGCGGCAAGAGAGCCTGAGATCAGCGACCTTGCCGAATATCTGAACAAGTGCGGCGCGAAGATCTACGGAGCAGGCGAGGGCGTGGTCGTTATCGACGGCGTTGACTCCCTGAACGGAGCATGCCATACGATCATTCCCGACCGGATCGCAGCGGCGACCTTGATGTCGTGCGCGGCGGTGACGGGTTCCAGAATCGCCCTGACCGACGTCATAGGTTCTCAGCTTGCTTCGGTCATTCCTGTTTTTGAGGAAGCCGGCTGCACGGTTTTGTGCAAAAACGGAGAGATAGATTTTCGGGCTCCGCAGCGGCTGGATTCAATGAGGATCATCCGCACCATGCCTTATCCGGGATTCCCAACCGACGCGCAGGCTCCGCTCATGGCGGCGGCGTGCGTGGCAAAGGGAACGACCGTTTTTATTGAAAACATCTTTGAAAACCGATACCGCCATACCTCGGAGCTCATACGTATGGGTGCGAATATCCGCACCGAGGGAAAATTCGCCGTGGTCGAAGGCGTCGACGCCCTGTACGGCGCGGCGGTCGAGGCGACCGATCTGCGCGGAGCGGCGTCGCTTGTGGCGGCAGGCTTATGCGCGGAACAAAAAACCGAGATCAGCGGAATAAAATATCTTGAGAGAGGCTACGAAAATCTGGAGCTCACTCTCAGTTCTCTAGGCGCAGACATTAAAAAAATATAGGTGCCGATATGCACTTTTATCCGCCTTTTTGAAGTTTTATTATTTGGTAAACGTCATCAACGGCGGGGCAAAGGTTGTATTTGCGGAAAAGTTGAAGGTCGCCTTTGCAATATTTTTAATACAGCAGATAAAATTGGATCTTCGGAAAAGTGCAAGGTTGTTTCTGCAATTTTTCCGTGAGTTTATCTAACGTGATTTATATATATTAGGTTTCTCTCGGGCATCCGCCATATATCGAAAAACCGCACAATATACACGAATTTAAAAAAGGAGGATTAGTTATGGCTCTCAGCCCCAAGGAAAAGAAAGAGCTTGCCAAGCAACGCAAAAGCACCGCAAAGCAGGCGCAGAAGTTCCACAAGGAGCAGGAGAAGAAAAAGAAATCCTCTGCAAAGCAGTCCAAAAGCACTGCGCAAAAGAAAAAGAAGCACAAGCCCGGAAGACTTGAGCAGGCGGTTATTGACCGCACCAAGGAGAATTACGAGGATATTAGCCGCGAGGAAAAATTCAGGCGCGAGAGTGACGAAAAGATCCGCAGTCTTGAGCCGCAGGATTTTGAGGACGGCTATTACATAGACGAATACGCCGAAATGCAAAAGCGCGAAAAACGCGCAAGGGTGATCCGCAAGCAGGAAAACGAGGTTATCAAGCGCAACAAAAAGCCTCTTACGCAAAAGCAGATCCGCAGAAGAAGGGTGCTTATCTCCGTTGGAATGATCGCCCTTGTGCTCGTGATAGGAATTGTTTTGAGCCTCACGGTTTTGTTCAAGACAGAAAAAATCGACGTTGAGGGCGACGAGTTTTATTATGAGGATCAAATCACCGCTTTTTGCGGAGTAAATCTTCAGCAAAATATTTTTATCGCCTCGATCCAGGCAACGCCTGAAAAAATCGTTGAAAACCTGCCCTATGTTGAAGAAGCCAAGGTCGGCTTTGCGATACCCGATACGGTGACGATCAAAATAACCGACGCTGTGCCGTCATATGTCATCATGGACGGCAACAACTATCTGCTGGTAAGCTCAAAGGGCAGGATCATAGACAGTCTTACCGACAACAGCAACAAATATCCCGAGCTGACCTGCGGCGAGCTCAATGACAAAACGGTTGGAAAATATGTTGAGTTCAGCGACGAAAACATTCCGGATATCCTTGAGGATGTTGCAGAAAGCCTGCACAAAAACGAGGTGGAGCACATTACCGGCTTCGACGTGACCGACCCTGCAAACATAACCCTGAACTATGACGACAGAATCAAAATCAACATCGGGCTTCCCGAGGATATAGACTACAAAATCAAGACCGCGATCACCATAATCAAAGAGAAGCTCGACCCCAACAATACCGGTGCGGTTGCCGGAACGCTTGACG
Organism: uncultured Eubacteriales bacterium; assembly: GCA_900315605.1. Classification (GTDB taxonomy): domain Bacteria; phylum Bacillota; class Clostridia; order Oscillospirales; family Acutalibacteraceae; genus Ruminococcoides. The sequence continues at coordinate 16,392 of OMZU01000030.1, forward strand.
TTTCGACCTGCAACACAAACCGCATGTCGCACTACAAGCCTGCCGAAACCGCCGTGCGCCCGGTGATTTCTTCAACCACGGCTCCTGCGGAATCTTCCGCGCAGTCTCAGCCCGACAACGGCGAGCAGGTATACGACAACAATAACTATTATGAGGAGCCATACGACGATCAGGCATATTACGACGATCCGGGCTATGATTCGCAGTTGTATGAAGACCCTAATCAGGACAACCAGGTTTGGTGGGAGCCTGAGCCGGAATATTCTCCTCAGGAAGAGCCTGTATACGCGCCGGAGGGCAACGGTGCAGCCGACGCACAAACTTGGGAATGATTCGATGCGCAGGCTTTTTATAAAAATAAATCAGGAAAATTTAAGAAAAAAGGACAAAAGCATTGATATTTTTGCAAAAGTATGTTAATATGGATTATAAATATTAAAATACGAAATTATGTGCTTTTACTGTGAAACACGATTCAAGGAGGAAGTAAAAATGGCGTTTGAAATGGATATTGAGCTGGAATATATGCCAAAAATCAAAGTAATTGGTGTCGGCGGCGGCGGCGGAAACGCTGTGAACCGCATGGTTGCTATGGATGTAAAGAATGTTGAATTTATAGCGATCAACACGGACGAGCATGTTTTGAGACTTTCAAAGGCTTCACAGAAGATTCAGATAGGCGAGAAGCTCACAAAGGGCAAGGGTGCAGGCTCAATGCCGGCAATCGGCAAGGAAGCGGCAGAGGAAAGCAAGGACGAGATCGCTGCGCTCCTTAAAGATACAGATATGGTATTTGTCACCGCAGGCATGGGCGGCGGAACCGGCACAGGCGCAGCTCCTGTTGTTGCAGGAATCGCCAAGGAAATGGGCATCCTCACCGTAGGCGTTGTTACAAAGCCGTTTGCTTTTGAGGGCAAAAAGAGAATGACACAGGCAGAGCAGGGTATCGCCGAGCTTTCTGCAAACGTTGATTCACTTATTATCGTTCCGAACGAGAGACTCAAATACGTTTCCGAGCAGAGCATAACCCTCCAGAACGCGTTTGCGATCGCAGACGATGTGCTTCGTCAGGGTGTTCAGAGTATTTCCGACCTCATTCTTCTTCCGGGTCTTGTAAACCTCGACTTTGCCGACGTGACCTCGGTTATGAAGGACGCAGGCTACGCTCACATGGGCATGGGCGCATCCTCTGGCAAGAATAAGGCTGTTGAGGCTGCGGATATGGCTATTTCAAGTCCGCTGCTTGAGACCTCGATCGACGGTGCAAAGGGACTTATCATCAACATCACAGCTTCTGCCGATGTCAGCCTCGACGATATCGACGCGGCTTCAACAATGATAAAGGACAAGGTTTCGGATGACGCAAACATCATCTGGGGTGCTGTTATCGACGATAAGATGAACGACGAAATGAGCGTGACCGTCATTGCCACAGGCTTTAACGCCGACGGACAGGTTGAAAGACCAAAGCCGGTGATCGACAACGTTATCGTAGATACTCCCGACGACAAAGCTTCTACAGCTACAAAGGATAAGACAGATGACGACGACGACACCTTCTATGACATTATGTCGATCTTCAACAAATAATTTGAAAAAATAAAAATCACAGGCTTGGTGCAAAATTGCATCCAAGCCTGTTTTGGAATCACACCAAAACTCTTTGCCGTTTGTTCCCATATATTGGAGCTGTTTAATTATTCTTGGTATGGTATAATCGACAGCGCGACGATCAACGAGGTCTGCGGGTTGTAGTTCCCTAATTATTCTTGGTATGGTATAATTTGCTTTCTTTAGAGGTTGCGCAGGGCGAGGTTGTAGTTCCCTAATTATTCTTGGTATGGTATAATCACGCGAGCGGCGGCAAATGAAGAAGTTGAGTTGTAGTTCCCTTATTATTCTTGGTATGGTATAATTTGTTCTTTACAAACGCGCCTTTTGCCGCTGTTGTAGTTCCCTTATTATTCTTGGTATGGTATAATTCTCGTTCTCAATAGGCACAGGGGTGTTTGGTTGTAGTTCCCTTATTATTCTTGGTATGGTATAATGAGCGTCTGTTAAAGGACGCAGAGAAACTTGTTGTAGTTCCCTTATTATTCTTGGTATGGTATAATTGAACCAATAGTATTTCCGTCATGGTTTCCGTTGTAGTTCCCTAATTATTCTTGGTATGGTATAATGCGATTTCTCCAACCGTAGTGCTTTTATCCGTTGTAGTTCCCTAATTATTCTTGGTATGGTATAATAGGAATACCGAAAGGCAGTATAGTATCAATGTTGTAGTTCCCTAATTATTCTTGGTATGGTATAATTTTCAGTGTCTTATCGTGCACGCTTTTGGTGTTGTAGTTCCCTAATTATTCTTGGTATGGTATAATAGCGAAGCGAAGCACGTTATAAGGCTTTTGGTTGTAGTTCCCTAATTATTCTTGGTATGGTATAATCTGGATTGCACGGGCACAACAGTGTTCTCGGTTGTAGTTCCCTAATTATTCTTGGTATGGTATAATCAAATTTTGCAGCGCGTGTGGAACTGATGTGTTGTAGTTCCCTAATTATTCTTGGTATGGTATAATTGACTAGCACAGCAGGGCTGCCGGAAGTAGGTTGTAGTTCCCTAATTATTCTTGGTATGGTATAATGAGTGCGGCAGACTTGTCAATGAAGAGAGGGTTGTAGTTCCCTAATTATTCTTGGTATGGTATAATAGGGAAGCAAAAAGTTCGATGAATCCTAGGTTCATCGAACTTTTTGCTGTAAAAAAACATACATCACACTATTTGATTTTTGTACAATCCCAAAAAACTAAAAAATTGAAAGCTGTTCAAACGCATTGGGTTCTTCCTCTTTTACAAGATTTCCTATTATCAATTCCATCTTTTCGTACTGCTTTTCAGTTATGACTAATAAACGCACCGATCCGTTGTCGGGTTTGTTTAGTCGTATTCTAGCTTTGTGCTTTTCTACATCGTCATATCCGTTGCAAACTCGGCAATATACAGAAAACTGAACCATAAAGTAACCGTCTTTTAGAAGAAAGTTACGAAATCGTGTTGCTACCTTTCGTTGAGCTTTTGTTTTAACAGGTAGATCAAAGAATACAATTATTCTCATAAACTTATTCATACTTATGTTGCTCTAAATCAATCAGCGAAGGGAGCAGAAGTTCGCTTCGGTTTTGTTGAATAAAGCTTGTTAGACTGCTCACCGTCCATTCAATTGCGCGTGCGCAGGCAAAAAGCTTTTTGTCAATGATTACATCACAATTCAAAAGATTAACAAGCTGAGCTTTTTTCAAAGTTGTCAAATCATCATCAAAACCGGTGCTTTTTGCGACAAACAAATCTATCAAAGGACGGTATGGCTCAATAAGATCATCAGCAAGATTAAAGCTGTTAAGACTGCTTTTGTGGAATAAACCCAGCGAGGGTTCATAGCCGTATGCCATAAGGTATTTTGCGATTGTACCGCGAAGAATTGCATATCCGTAATTAAGAGCAGAGTTTATTCCGCATTCAGAGGCACGTTTGAAATCCTTTCCAAACAAAAACTTGAAATATGCGGAAGCAGCAACCGCTTCTATATTATCAGAATCTCCGGATTTGACTTTTTGTTTAAGATTGTCAACTTCTTTCCAGTTTGACTTTCCGCAGAGCTTGAGTACGTTTGCTTGGTTTTCTATCTTTTGATATATAATCTGCTTCCATAGCTTTTTCTTTGTAGGCAAAGTCATTTCAAGCTGATTTTTTAAAACCGACATATGACGACTGTGATTATCACTCAATGGCAAAAATACTCCGCTCGGGTGGTGAGACATGTCAGTTATATAAAAACTGATACTGTATTCCGAAAATTTAGAAAGAGTATATGCTGTGAATTTAAGCTGCAAGGTATCGGCAACAACACATTCAATATCTTCAAGCGGTATACGCGTCAATTCACCGTTATCAATTATCAGCTGTTCATTTTTACACTGAGATTAACCGGGTTGGTCAAGAATAAAACACGATAACCCATTATCTAAACCTCATACGCTTTTCTTTTCCGACCTTTTGAATGTTTCCGAGAACATCTACCTGATATTTTTCAATTAATGGGATTCTCTTAACACCCAAGCTTGCAACAGTATACGTATTGTCATTATTAATAATTGTAATGGATGCACTTGAAATGCTTGCTTTTTTATAATAAAAATACCCTTCTGACAATAAAAGGTTTTTGGCAAGAGTGCTGTCTTTTTGTACAAGCGAGAATTGTTTTTCTTTGTTGAATTTAATTCTTATAAGGTCGTTTGGATAAAGCGAAAATAAAAAATCTTGCTCTTTCATTTCTTTCCATTCTGTATATGGTTTATTAGCGATTATCGCTTTGTTGGGGAGTTCCGGCTTGACAGTATCCGATACATATATCGGCACCATATAATAGCCTTCACCCTCGACAAAGAAAACGTCAACCCTTACCATTGAACCGTTATCGGCAATAGCTGTGCCCTTGAGTACAGGAACCGAAAGAGTGGATTTGCTCTGTATTTTCACCTTTTTGACAAGAGGACCTTGGCTTCCGTCGCTTTTTGGCTTATAAAATGGTTCTTCAAACGCTTTGCTTCCGTTTCCGCCAAACATAGCTAACCGCTGCTTGAGCGCGTTGTATAATAGCATGTCGCTTGAGGGGTTAAAATAGTTTTCAATTTCGCCGTTAGTGAGTTTTAGTGAAGAGAGCGAAACTTTTGAAACAGAGTAGGTTTTATTATCCTCTTCATATTTTTTTCGTATTGTTTCCTCGTGTGCAGAGCCTTTAACCTTGTGATTTGGCATACGCGAAACAAAAATAGGTTCAACCTTTTGATCTGTTCCGCAATTAGGGAGCGGCTTTTCGTGTAGAATTCTTGTGGGATTATTTGAGGTGCGCATTACCAGTTCGTCACGAAACCAATTGTACGGCATAGGGAATTTGTTTATTATCTCGCCTGTCCTAAGGTCGATATCTTTTATTTCTTTAGTTTCCGGGTGAACAAATTCTGTCTCTTTGTGCTTTGAGTATTCAGAGATCTTTTTTATCATCGAATCTGTTACACAGGCAATCACAACTGCGTCTACAGCGTGGTGAGTGTCTCCGTTTTCACGAATTTTGTTTATTCTCCAACGTTTGCGGATGTATGCGGTCGCAGCTCCGTTTACAGCGATTATGGTGTTTTTCTTTCCTGAGGAATTAGGCTGAGTGTTAAGATATTTCTTTAAGAAATTTAGCATAAAGCGAGAAATATACTGAGTGTCTTGCAAATTTCTTTTCTTGAAGCCTGAAATATCATCATCGGTGATCTCCTCTTTAAGTAGATTTTTCTTTTTGCGCGCCCTTAGGTTTGAATTGTCAACCCAAAGCCAAAAATCATCCTTCTTTTTTCCGGTTAAGTATTGCATCGGAATTCGGTTTCCTTTTTGTCTGTTTTCCGAGGAGAGAACAAGTACTTTATTGTTATAGGTGTCATCAAAGCTTATTGAATATGGGATTATGTGATCAATGTCAGTATAGCCAATATCAAAAAGATTTTCTATCAAAATCGGTTCTAAGGAGTAGGGGCATATTCCGTTTTGCTCTTTCCAAAGCTTATATTTTACAATATCCTGACCTGTTGGCTGTAAAAGTCCGAAGGTGCTTTTCAATTCCTTTACAATTTCTTCGTTATGGTTTCTGTTTTCAAGCTGATTTTTTTCGATTTCATTTCTTTCTTTTTTTGTTTTGGACAATTCTCTTGCAAGCTCAATATTTACAAAGCATGGGCTTTCTCCGAATTCACGAATTATTGCGTTTGTTACTTTTATCGTTTGTGAGATTGAGCGGCGAACAACAGGATTTCGTATATCTCCAAGCTCAGGCGCATCTTCTTCGTTGGCTGGCAGGAACATGCGTTTGTCGGTTTCATCAGCCTTAAAGTTGTATCCTGCCGCTTTACATGCTTCGTTATAAATCATGCCTTCTTCGAGATAAGGGATAATTTTGTTCATTGCTTTTAGCGAAAGATTTCCTGCTTTGGGTATTGACGGAAGCGATAAAGCAATTTTGATTTCAGACTTATCAAAACCATGCTCACTTAGATATTCAGCGATTTTATTATCATTTTTATACAGAGCAATAGCGTAACCCAGATGATTCTTTTTATCGGTGCTCCAGTTTATATATGAATCTCCAAATGCTTTTTTAAAAGTATGATAAGCATTTAGATAAGTGAATTTACTTTTCTTTTCGATTTCTTCTACTGTTTTATCGCCGTTTCCATAAGAAATATTGAATAATGTGTCATTGGGAAGATTGAGTTCCTTTCTGATGGAAGCATACGAAATGTTCTTTTTATTAAACGAAAGTGCTATAACTGCATCGCGTTCAGCTTTGGTGAGAAAGCGTTTTTCAGTTGACGATTTGAGTTTTAGACTGTTGACTTTTGAAAGCAAAGAAAAATATTCAAAAGTAAAAGAAGCTTTTACAGCGCGAAATTCTTTCTTTTCAAAGGTACATTTGCCAAGCATTTTTTCGATTTGTTTTCCGCTATACGGACTGTTGCCTCCCGGACCTTCGTCAAACGAACGCTGAGAAAGATAGATTTTGAGATAATCTTCTTTTAATTCGTCAGTTGCGTATTCATTTCCAAAGACTTTCTGAGCGTCAAAAATTGTATTTATTTCAGCAACGTATTCCGAACGAGCAAAGGTGTTGGCGTAATCCTCTGCTTTGTTACGTTTGTTTTTGGCAAACTTTTCATCAATGAAGAGCATTTCTCCAATGGTTCGATAATGCTTTTCCTCCATCAAGGACTTGTTTTTGTTTACTGCGTCCAATAATTTGCCTGCTTCTGATTTTGAATCCGATGCATCAACTTTTCTATTGGATTTGAATCCTCTGCGCTGTGAAAGGTGAATAAGCAGACGAACAAATTCCTCTTTTGTGAGGATTCTGTTTAATGCTTCGGCGCGGATTGAATAAATATCGGAAAGAACCTTGCCGGAATTATAAATTTCATTAATATCACTATATGACATGATCCCATTTTTTACAATAAGATCCTTGATTTGTTCTTTTCTGAAACGTTTTCTTCTTAACCTTCGTCTCATTCCACGGTTATTACGTCTCGGAGCTGCTAACGAAGAGCCATCTTTAGGGTTTTCTGCAGCATCAAAAATTCTGCTTCCCATTTTAAGTATTGCGGACGGCGTATCTGTTTCGTCCAACATCATTACAGCATACCCTACAGAAGATATTCCGATATCCAAACCAACTGCATATTTCATAAACTTACCTCTTATCTTGAATTTTGCACTAAATTTACATGTATGTTGTATTAAAATTTACCATTATAATACAAATTATATATAATCATGAGCGAGCTGTCAATATATCACATAATATAATCTGTAAAAAAGATACGAAAAAGATACGAAAAAGATAACACCCTGCCAAAAGCAGGGTGTTAGAGCTTTGCGGTATACTACCTTATCATAGTAACCTAATTGTTCTTGGTATGATACAATCTATCTTTATTATACATAAAAAAAATAAAATTGCAATAGAAAAATGAAATAAATAAAAAGTCTTTTACTTTTATTTTAGTGTTGCGTTTATCAGAGAATAGTATATGCCCCTAATATTCGTCATATAAAAAATCCGCCCAATAATACTGGCTCATATACTCGTTCTGATAGGCGTTGACCGCGCCTGCGTCAAGCTCCTTAAAGCGGTAATAGTCGCAGTCGAGCACATCGGGATTGACCGCCAAAGCGTTGTAGCTGCGCACAACAGCGTCCTCTGCGCCGACTGCCTTTAGGCTCTTTATCATTGCGTAGATATAGGTTTGCAGCAGATTTTGCAGCTTCTTTTCATATGGCTCGTCCTCAAAGATTGCAGCAAAAATCTCTCTCGTGGTGCAGGAGCTGCCCTGTTTGTGTACAAGATATGCGAAAACCTCTTTTGATTTGCTGCGCTCAAAGCGGACGTGCGCACCGTCGGGTGTGAACACGTCAAAATTGCCGAAGCACTGCACCCTCAGCTTTGCGTTGTTCTTAGGGACGATCGGAAAACGCAGGTCGGCAAGCTCCTGCTCCACCTTTGCCTGATTGACAGGCTTCATAATGTAGCCGGAAGCGTGCAGGCTCATGGCGTCGCCCGTATAATCCGAGAAGCCTGTCACAAAAATGATATTCATTTTGGGGTTGACGGCTTTGAGCTCCTTTGCAAGCTCCACGCCGTTCATTCCGCGCATATGGATATCGAGGAAAGCAATATCGCAGCCGCCCTTTTGAGCTTCCTCGAGCAGCTCTTTCGGCTTTCTGAAAGCGTAAACCTCCTCGTTTGGCTTGGCTTTTTTGACCGACATCTCCAGCATTTGGAGTGCCAGCGGTTCGTCGTCAACGCACAGTATTCTCATCCGGTTGTCCCTCCTTGGGTAAAATCACTTTTGCTGTTGTTCCTTTTCCGATCACGCTTGTAATAATGACTTCTCCGCCGCACATATCGTGCAGGCGTTTTTTTGTGTTTTCCATTCCGACGTGAGAACGTCCGTCGTTCTTTTTCTCAATGACATCAAAGCCTACGCCGTCGTCCTCAACGATTACTTCATAGGCGTTTTCTGTTTCTCGTGTGGAGATTTTGACCGTACCACCGTCCTCCGCCATTCCGACTCCGTGCTTAACAGCGTTCTCAACAAGCGGCTGGATACTGAGCAGAGGCAGCTTGAAGTCCGTTGCCTGAATATCGTATTCGACGTTCAGCAGGTCGGCGAACCGCAGATTTTCTATGTATAAGTATTTTTTCAAATGTTCAAGCTCCGTTTCAAACGCAACGGGAGCAGTCTGCTTGAGCGAATCCATATTGCCGCGCAGATAATCGGCAAAGGTTATTGTTGCCTCCTGTGCGGTTTCGGGATTGAGCGTACACATCATTGCGATCGAGCTGAGCGCGTTGTACATAAAGTGCGGCTGGATCTGCGAAACCATAACGCTGACCTTGGCTTCATACAATTCCTTTTGCATTTGCTGATATCGGATCGCTTCCTTATACTGAGAGCGAAGGTCAAATATCAGGCGCACGATCTGATACGCCATGGTGATAGCCAAGCCGTAGTTAAAGAAATGCGAGCCGGGAAGATGGATGTACTGATCGAGAATATCAAGCCCCAGCGTCAGGATCAGCGGCGTCCACGAGATAAGGAATACCAGTGCGTTGCGGTTGCCGCGGATCTCGGTAATGAGCAGCGCGATCATTATAACGGAGCAGACCGCTATGCCGATAAACATATTCGGCTCTGATGCCGTTAAATCGACTGTGCTTGTAAGTTGAAGCACGGCGGCTGCAACAACGGTAAGGAAAAACACGACAATAGCGCAGTTTGCTATTGCCCTTGTCGGCGGCCTCTGTAAATTGGATTTTAGATATAGGAATATCGACGTCACAAACAAATAGCTGATGATTTTAACCGCAAACAGGCACATGACTTCATCGGTGATCCACAGGTTCAAAAAATTGCTGAGCGACTGCGTTATCATATACAGTCCCCAGAAAAAGCAAAGCAGCCCGAAGCACAGATATTTATAGTTGATTTTTCCCAATACAAAGCCGGAAACCGGGAAGAAAAACAATCCGAAAAAGCATACCAATACAAAAATCAAAACACTTGGCAGCGACTTAAAGAACAGTTGGTTATATAATCCGTCGTACCTGCTGTATGTGACAGAGAAGCATTCCGAAAAGCTCCTTGTTGCCAAATTGTAAGGGTATTCGACCTCCAGTATTAATTCCTGTTCTCCGTTGAGGACTTTTTCCGGGAATTGATCTGTGCCGATTTGAAAGACCTGATATCCGGGAGTGTTCAGCATTTTGTCCTCAGGAAAAAAGTTTTCCTCGGGTATATCGGGAGCGAAGCGGCGATTGTATATTTCATATTCTCCGTCGGCGGTTTTCAAGGTGAACCAAACGTTCTTTGACGAGACGGCTAAAATTTCAAAAGCAACCGCCGTTTCATCAAGCTTGCCCCTTACGGTGATTTTGTGAAAATGGTCTTTAATACTTTGTTCGGGGTCAATGCTCTGCCATTCTCCGCTGTCCACAGAGTATTCTCCGCAAAGCATAACGCTCATCATGTTGTTTGTAAAGTCCTCGGCAATAAACGGAACGCATTGCACAACAACAAATACAAGCGAAAGAATGACAAACGCGGCAATCGTTGCCGTAAACGCTTTGCCGCCGAGAATCCTTTTCATTTTACCGCTCCTTTTTCCGTTTTTATCATTATATCATAAGCACCTGCAAATAAAAATTTTTCAATATTTGCAAAGAAGTTGCAAATATCAACCTGATATACTTTAATCACAGTCAAGGAAACAACCCACAAATAACGGCTGAAAAGAAAATTTGAAACATTTTCAAAAAACAAAGAAATTTGCAAAGAAGTTGCAAAGATCGACCTGATATACTGTAGTTACAGTAAAGAAAACAAAACAAAACCTAAATAACGAAAGGAGCTTTCAAAATGAAAAAGACAAATCAAAACCTAACAAACATCATCAACAAAACCAATACCAATTATTCAAAAGGAGTGAACACCATGAAAAAGACCAACAACATCAAAACCAAAATCATCGCAACCACATTATCCGCAATCACCGTTTTATCGGCAGGCTCAATGGCAGTAAGCCCAGTCTCGGCAGCCGAAAATAAAGATTCCATCACCACACAGCTCACCTCAACGGTCACAGATTACTTTAAGGACAAATCCCTTGGATTCTTACAAAACACAGCATGGAAAATCATCGGTCCGGAGCTTACAAAGGTGGGTTTAACGCCGATCCTCAATATGTTCCTCGGCATTGAGGATGAGGGTCCCTCAAATCAGGATATACTCGACAAGATCGACAAGAGCACCGCAGAGATAAAGGAAGAGATAGCCAAGGTGCTTGACGCGACAAAGGAGCTGTCCACACAGACAGCCAACTACCATCAGCTGCAAATGAACCAGCTTAAAGCCATCAATGGCAACATCGACACCAAGGATTTCAGAGTTCAGGCAGACACGGTCGCAGCAGATTTTGCTCATGCGTTAAAGCGCATTGACGAGAACAAGGATAACATCACCTGCGACGGCAGCGACAAGATCAACAACACCACCTATAAGGCATACAAAGAGATCCTCGCAGACCCCAAGTGCAACGTCAGTGCAATGCAGGCAAACTTTGACGAAATGCTCCGCTTCCTCAAGGGTCAGCGCACCTCCAACAACAACGAGAACGGCTACCGCCAGCTCACCAACTACCTGATGGACAGAGTGGTTGCAGCAGACCTTGGCGAACACAGCTTCACCAATACTCCCGACTACTACGGTGCAGTTGACGCCATCAACGCAGAGATCCGCGTAATGGAAGAACAAGTCCTGATGGATTACGCCATCATCAACGTGCTCAACGGAATGCAGTTCCGCGTAAAGGAATATGAGATCGACAACGGCATCATCACCGTCAACGAGGACGAATCTCCTTACGCAAAATTTGAAAACGCTGCCACCGACCTGCACAATAGCTTGGCAGATATCAACAAAATCTTTGAAGCAGTGCTCAAAGAAAACGCGTCGATCCCGAGCAAGTACGTCACAACCGAGCTCTATGTCATCGAGGGCAAAAGCTCAGTGAAGAAGGGCTGCACCTCCTTTATCGACGCTTGGTCACAGGGCATCGACAGCGGCAAGGACTTCAACATCGTCGTTCTCAAAATGAATCAGTATGTAAAGGCAGACGCAAAGAAGGGCTTCAAGTTAGATAACAATGTAAAGGGCTTGAACGACAAGGGCGGCTTTGAAGTTCCCGCAGGCAGAGTCATATACATCGACATGGGCACCAGACAGCATAACGGCTTTGACTGCTCTGCAAAGAGCGATATGGATCTGTTCACCATCAACAACGGTGCCAGCCTCGAACTCGTTCGTGCGAGGGTTTACGGCGACAACCGCAAGATCGTGATTCCGGACAACGCGAATAACACCTCTTTGACGACAAAATATGTAGATTTCGACGGTATCTCTATTTACTACAACAAAGCTAATCCCTGCATCTCCATCTCCAAGAAAGCCAATAACACCAGCCTCGATTTTTGCTGGACTAAC
>OMZU01000070.1 GCA_900315605.1 uncultured Eubacteriales bacterium
GTACATTTCTTTCTGTAAAGGATATGATCCTTTTGTCTGTTCCGAAGCCAAATAAAGATCAGTACAGACGGCACGATACTGAGCACAAAAAACAAAATAGACAGCAGCATGATTTTATCTTCCCTTCATTTGTTTCTTAATCACGGTGTAGTTCTTTTTGTTCACTTTCATCATTTCGCCGTTAATCCGCTTAAAGCGAGCGGATAGAATCTATCAATACCAAAGGTACCGATAATAACTATTCGCTTCGCCTAAGAGAAAGCTGTTTATCATCATGGCATAACGGCTGTCGGAAATCTCTGTATCTGCATATTCAAAGGTGAACTTTGAGAATTCATCATAGCCGCCGGTCTCGTTGTTGGGGATCAAAACGATCGCTTCCGTAACCCTGCCGTTCTCCTTTGTAACAGCAAACTTGTTTTGGAGCCCCGACGGACCGGCTCTGAAAACTCCTGAGGTGAGCGCTGCGATCCCGTCGGCGTCGTATTCAACGGTATAGGTACCGTTGAAGCGCTGCCATTCCTTTTTTTCTCCTGTATTCCAGTTGGCATACATACCCGTGTTGGTGGTTTTGACAAGCAGTCCGTCCTTGCTGACAACGGTTATAGAATCCGTTTCTTCCTTATCTCCGCTCACCTCGCCGTCCCCCTCAGAGGCGCCTAAATGTTCTTCATGCAGGAGGAAGGTAAAGTTCCCGTCGTCGTTCGCATACTGATAGTAATCCGCCTGCGAGCTCGATCCATCCGTGCTCTTTGCCGTCATTTGATAGGTCTTTCCGTTGTTATATTCGATGGTAAAGGTGTAGTTGTCGTTTGAATAAGTTCTGGTCGCCGGGAGGTCACCGTCAAAGGTATATTTGTATTCTGTCATATTTTGAGCGGCACCGTCAGCTTCGACCGTTGTCACAACGGTAGGATAGCCGTTCTCGTATGTATAGTCAATAACCCTCGCCTTTTCCCACTCCTGTGTTTCAAAATTCCTGCTATACTCTGTCACGGTCTTGACGAGCACCGGTGAGGCGATCCCTTTGACGTTCTCAGACACGGATGCGCTGTCCGCTGTCGCTTTGCCTGCATCATTTGACGAGCATCCCGACAGCGCTGCTGCCGACGTCACGGCGATAGATATAGTCAAAATAATGCCGATAATTTTAATCAAGCTTTTTTTCATAATGCAACTCCTTTTTAAGTATTACTTTACCCTACAAGATTCAGCGTTACGATCAAAGCGACGATCAGCATAATATAAACAATATGATTCCACTTTTGATCAACGAGTAAGCCGATAAACTCACGCAGGAAAGCGTTGAAATAAAAATATGACTTTGTTTTTGCGGAGATCCCTTTCGCCTCAAATCCGTTCTTGCGGGCAAGGATATATCCTCGGAACACATGATAATTGGTTGTGGCAAAGGCGATTTTCCTGTCCTTGATCTCACCGCCGTGTTCTTCGATCACTTTCTTTGAAAACTGCATATTCTGCATGGTGTTCTCGCTTTTGTTCTCAAGAATGATCTGCTCCTGCGGTATACCGATGTTCAGCAGATAGTTTTTCATCGCTTCGCTCTCGGACATGACCTCGTCCGCTCCCTGTCCTCCCGAAGGCACAAACACCGCGTGCTTGCCGGTCTGTTCATACTGCTTCTTCTCAAACGTCACGGCGCTGTCAACACGCCCCTTCAAAAGCGGAGTCAAACCTCCGTCCTTTCTGATGCCGCAGCCGAGGATGATGATATAGTCGCGGTCAAACGGCGGAAGATATTTTGTTGAAAGATAGGTACAAGCGACTGTTGATAAGAACATACACTCAAAGTAAGCGATAACATAGATCAGAATAAGCCAGACGGTTTTCGGATAAGAAATATCCAACAGCATGATTAGCTCATTTGCGCCGAGCGTCAGTACCATTCCGATAAACCACACAGCCGCGAATACGATGCCCAGCATATTGACGGGTCTTCTTCCTTCGTTACGTATCAGTCGGATATTGCTGACAGCAAGCAGCACAGAAATAACGAGCATAACGGGCGTGAGTCCAAAAAGCAGCAGCTGTCCGGTTTCAGTCACCATCTCAAACAGGATGTCGACCGAATCAATAAAGCTGGTCAGCATTCTGTACAGGAGATAAGCAAACAACACCAAGTTATATATTCCGATACCGCCGCAGGCAACCATCGGATAGGAAAAATCTCCCCTCTTCCGACAATCGCTGAACATCCACAGCGTCATAAACTGTACGGCAAAAAGAACAAACAAAGCGGCATAAACAACAAATTGAAATCCGTTAAATCTGATTCCACCGTCTGTATGGTCAAACAGGGTATGAAAGCCGTTGACCTCAAAGGCTCTTTCGTGCAGCGGAGCAAAACCGTCCTCAGGCTCAAAGCTGATGTTGACGGTTGTTTTTCCCGGGTTCAGCGCTTCAAAAACAACGACAAGCTCCTCGTTTTCCATTCGGGCGTCTGCCATTCGTACAACGCTATCATCGCTCAGCTTGATCTCTAAGCGCGGCAGCTGTTCCGTTCCCAAAAAGGTTTTGGTATGCAGCGTATAGTGATTGCCGACGGCGACGACGTATACAACCGAGGATATAATCGCCAATACGACAAAAACGGATAATACCAACAGTTTTTTATTATTTTTCACTCTTCTTCTCCTTCGACACGAGTTTATCTGCTATTTGTTATGCGTTCATCCCTTTTGACTCTATATGCCGATATATAAGCTGTTATATGGATTATTTGATAATAATAGCGTACCTCGGCTTCTCGGGCAGGTACTTGATACGCACCCGATCGCCTACGTTGGTAAACCTCGGTGCGCCGCCTAATCTTGCTTCGACAGCCTGACCGTCGATGGTAAAGGTATAGTTATTGTCGATGAGGATAGAATTCCAGCCCATCTCCTCGGCATGACCGACGAGATGCTTGGTCGTCTTATTGTTCTCGCGGTCAATGAAATCGAACGCAAAGGCGCTCAGCGGAGAGAACTTCGTCATCTTCGCTTCATACAGCACACGGCGGTTTTTATCCTCAAGATGATGACCGCCCTTTATGGTGCCGACATCGGTCAGGAAGTACAGCTCGCGTTCCTCGCCCTTGACAGAGGGAGCATAGGTTAACTCGCCGTTCGTTTCTTTTAGCTTCTTGACCGATACCTTTTTCTTTACGGTCAGGAAGATAACGACAGCCAAAAGCGCTGTGCCGATGATCATGACGGCGATACCGATGCCGAAGCCCGAGGTCATCTTTTCGGGGTTATTGGGATCGTATTTGATCGCGACATCGCCGCCGACCTTGTAGGCGGGATCGTAGGAGTTCAGCGTCGCGGTGTATTCCTTGCCGTCAACCGTATATTTCGCCTTCACGATATACTGCACATCGCCGGTATTATCGGGGTTGGGAATATAGTCGGGATCCTCCTCAATAGAGATAATGGTCGCCGTTCCGTCTACAAATCCCTCGGATCGGAAAAAGGTCGAATAGGCGCCGAACGCAAGAGCGATAACGGCGAGGATAGCCGCAAATATTTTCAGTCCGGGTTCTTTTAATGAGATCATAAGCTATAACTCCTTTTTGACTTGATTATTTATATCATAGACTCATCAAGATCGCCACCCATATTGTCGAGTGAATCTATGGTGATCTTGCATCCGGGCTTGATATGCTGCATGATGAATCTCATGATATTTTCAGGTACGCCGACACATCCGCCGGTATAGGTGCGGTTGATACGGAAGCAGTGCAAAAAGAAAGCAAAGCCCTTTTCTACCTCGCACTCTGAGTTATAGCCCATATTCAGCACATACTGATAGGCATAGTCGAAATCAGCAATATGCTCGCTGTTCTTGGTATCAAGATCGGGGATGTCCTTGATATTGACCAGCTCATTAAAGTGGTTTTTTGAATCTCCCGACCAATAATAGTTTTCATCCACCTTTGTGTACTCCATTTGACAGCCCGGATTATCGGCGAGTCAGAACGCTTTATCAATGGTGAAGGTACCAACAGGAGTATAGCAGTCGTTGATGTTCGCTTTACCTAAGCCGTCAAGACCGATAAAGCCGGGGGTAGCGATAATCTGCTCCCATTCACCGTTATTGTTCTTCTCGTGCATTGTGACATAGGCTGTCGTCTTATCCACTCCCGCGACAACAATCAGCTGTTCACACTCCTTTGCCGCATCCAGCTTCGTCACCCAGTCGGGAGACCTACGTATCTCCTGCTTGGTAAAATACAGATCAGACGTTATCGTATCATTTGCGGTTTTACCTGTTTGATTGCTTGTACAGCCCGAAAAAGCGAACATCAATATGATAGACGCAAGTATAATGGCTGTAGTTCTTTTCATGATCAATCGTCCTTTCTACAATGGATAAATAAATTATACACTACGCACCTTGATTAGTTGCATCAGAATATGCTTTCATAATACATGCGAACACACAGGTTTCTTCTTGATCTTTTGAAGTGATTCCCATAAAACTATATCAATAAATGTTTTTACTCTGTAAAACTCTCCCTTATTCCGAACCAAATCAACAATTCGTTTTTTTAGATTTTCCATTCGACTTAAATTATACAGAGATTCCGCTGTTACTTGGTCTTCAATATTTTGCGCAAGAAATGCTGATTTTAAGTGTACATTTACAAAAGGAACATAACCCCAGTCTTGATCCAATTGTTTTGAATATTGTAGAAACTGCTTATGTATTTCATAGAGCCGCATTTTATCAAAACGTTTATTTATATCTCGTATAGCAAGTTTTAAATTTTTATTTTCAGAAATAGCGGCCTTAACATTTACGATACAAACGACTGGCTTAACACTAACTGTCCCTCTACGACCTTTCTCGTATTGACTTATCGTATTATTGGCAATATTAAGTTTAATGCCAAGTTGAACTTGTGTGAGACCGCTTTTCTTACGCAAATACTTAATGTTTTTAGCACAAAGCGGTTATTTCGACTCGTTATTTGCCATAGCGATCTCCCAAAATAGATATGTCTATATTATACATCATTCTTCATGGTTATTCAATATAATCTGAAAACAAATAGATTTTCAGTCTTACCTTTTTCTTTTCAAAACGCCCCACGTTTGCCCTGTGTCGCGATATATTTTTTCTTGGGTAGATTTTCAAATCACCTCC
The DNA here is from genome assembly GCA_900315605.1 of uncultured Eubacteriales bacterium. GTDB lineage: Bacteria > Bacillota > Clostridia > Oscillospirales > Acutalibacteraceae > Ruminococcoides. The sequence continues at coordinate 5,152 of OMZU01000070.1, forward strand.
GAAAACGCGCTGTGGGGCAACGTGTCGCAACTGTGAGGCGGTATTGGAGAAAGGCGAAAAACATCCGCTAAGTATTCCTTTACAAAGAACCCTGAGTCGAGTATAATAGGGGCAAAAAGACTAAATGAAAGCCGTTGAAATATGAACCGAGAACAGTCAGAACGAATAATATGCGCAGCAATCTGTCAAAGCAACGGACTGAAAGCCAAGGATATCGCCCGGCAGTTGAACCTCGAACGAAGCACAGTGAATCGCGTCCTGTATGCGTCGCCGCTTCTGAAGGACTTGTGCTATCAGGATGATTCTTACAGGTGGCACGGCATTATCCGACAGTCCGTTCCGCATGACGGCTTATATGAGTTTTCGGGATATTATGCCAAGGTTTCTGTTTTTCTTAGTCTGACGGAAGACGAATGGATGGACGAGCTGATGAAGGGCTGCCAAAGAATCGGGCGTAATCTTAACGATACGCGCGGCTTGCTGCACTCCTTTCGAGATTGCCGGAAACAAATGATAAATCTATTCACCGACTTGCGTGATATGCTTGGCAACGCATGTCTGGATTGGGAAATCGTTTTTGAGTTCCGGCTAAAACGGGCGCGGTATGTTCGTATTTACGCGGACGTTCTTGTGATTACGGAAAACAAGGTCTTCT
>OMZU01000028.1 GCA_900315605.1 uncultured Eubacteriales bacterium
GCGCAATCTTTTTGATCTTAAACGTTTGTCTGATTTCATCCGCAATTTCATCGCTGTAATTTCGATTACAGAATTATTGCAGAATTAGATTGACGTGTGAATGAATGATAAAACTATTGCTAAATACACTCAGATATGATATACTATATAAGATTATAGGCAACGATTGACGTCAGCGACCCGGTGCTTTGTCGGAGGTGTTTGTTTGGTAGTGTTCGGAATCGACCCCGGTTACGCGATCGTGGGCTGGGGAGCCATAAGCTTTAGAGCCAACGCCTACAAAGCGTTGGGCTACGGTTCGATTGAAACCGAGGCTCACACCGATTTTAACCGACGGCTTGAATATATTTACGATGAAATCTTTGCAATTTTGAACCGCTGCCGCCCCGACGCGCTGGCGATCGAGCGTTTGTATTTTCAGACCAACCAAAAGACCGCGATCAACGTTGCCCAGGCAAGGGGCGTTACCCTGCTTGCCGCGCAAAAGCTGCGTATTCCGATTTTTGAATACACTCCTTTGCAGGTCAAAACCGCGGTAACGGGCTACGGAAAGGCAAAAAAGCCGCAGGTTATGGAGATGACGCGCAGGCTTTTGAAGCTTGATGAGATACCAAAGCCCGACGACACCGCCGACGCGCTGGCAATAGCGATCTGTCACGCTCAGGCTGCCGGCTCACCGCTGAAAATGGCTATGCTCAAAAATCAATAAGCGGCTAAACACTATAATAACCTCTATTACAGGAGACAAAATCATGATATATTCCGTCAGAGGAAAGCTTGTTCACACAACACCCTCGGGCGCGGTTGTTGAGTGCGGCGGCGTGGGCTATCACTGCCAAACCACCGTCAACACCCTCAAAAACCTAAAGCTCAACACCGAGGTCACGCTTTATACATACCTAAACGTCAGAGAGGACGCAATGGAGCTTTTCGGCTTTGCGACGACCGCAGAGCTGGAAGCCTTTAAGACCCTTATCAGCGTGAGCGGAGTGGGACCCAAGGCAGGGCTTGCGGTGCTCTCTGTTATGACCGCCGAGCAGGTCGCAATGGCGATCGCGACCGACGATATAAAATCGATCACGCGCGCACCGGGCATAGGCAAAAAAATCGCGCAGAGGATAGTGCTTGAGCTAAAGGACAAGCTCTCGGTGACAACGGGCGAAGGAATACAGACCCCAAGCGCAAATCACGGCGCAGCAGGCGCAGGAGTCGGAAACATCCCCAAGGCGATCGAGGCGTTGGGAGTTTTGGGCTATTCGCCGTCCGACGTTGCAGACGTGCTGGCAAAGCTGGACAGCTCGCTGCCCGTTGAGCAGCTTATTGCGATGACGCTTAGACAGATGGGAAAAAACTAAAAATATCCGCATCTCTGAACAACAGCGAATTTTTAGAGGTGCCCTATAAAATATCCGCATCTCTGAACAACAGTGAATTTTTAGAGGAGCCCTGAAATGAGCAAAAGCGCGTTTACAGATGAATTTGATTTTGAAAACAGAATACTTGACGCCTCCGAGATCCCCGAGGATTCCTCGGAAGCCGACAATCCGCTTCGTCCCAAAAACCTTGACGAATACATAGGACAGGACAAGGCGAAGGAAAACCTGAGAGTTTTTATTGAAGCGGCAAAGATCCGCAACGAAACGCTCGACCACGTTTTGCTCTACGGTCCTCCCGGGCTGGGCAAAACCACGCTTGCCGGGATCATTGCAAACGAGCTTGGCGTGAGCGTTAGGATAACCTCGGGTCCCGCGATCGAAAAGCCCGGCGACCTTGCCGCGCTGCTCACCAACCTGAACGAAGGCGACGTGCTGTTTATTGACGAGATCCACCGCCTCAGCCGTGCGGTTGAGGAAATACTCTATCCGTCAATGGAGGACTTTGCGATCGACATAATCACCGGCAAGGGACAAATGGCGACCTCTTATCACCTGCCGCTGCCGCGGTTCACTCTTGTGGGCGCGACCACACGCGCAGGTCAGCTTACCGCGCCGCTGCGCGACCGATTTGGAGTCGTGCTCAGGCTGGAGCTGTACACCCCGGAGGAGCTTGCAAAAATCGTTATGAGAAGTGCCGGGATCCTCGGGATCAAAACCGACTACGACGGCGCGATCGAAATCGCCTCGCGCTCGCGCGGAACGCCGAGGATCGCAAACCGTATGCTAAAGCGCGTAAGAGATTTTGCTCAGGTCATGTCCGACGGCGTGATAACGCTTGAAACCGCGCGAACCGCACTGGACAGGCTCGAAATCGACGAGCTGGGACTTGACCGCAACGACAGAAGAATGCTCGAAGCGATCATACGCTTTTACAACGGAGGCCCCGTGGGTATCGAAACCCTTGCGGCGGCGATCGGCGAGGAAGCGGTGACTATTGAGGACGTTTATGAGCCGTATCTTTTGCAGATCGGCTTTTTGAGTCGAACTCCCAGAGGACGGTGCATCACCGCCGAAGCGTGCAGACACCTTGGCTATGATTTTCCCAAGGGCACGGTAAACGGCGCGGTAACTCAGCCTAACCTTTTCGGCGAATAAATTTGATAACATTTAAAAAATACAGCTTAACAATAAAATGTTTAATTACGGAGGATTTAAAAATGGGAAGACTGTTCGGAACAGACGGCGCGCGCGGCGTGGCTAACAGGGAGCTTACCGCCGAGCTTGCAATGAATATAGGAAGAGCCGCAGCAATGGTTCTTATCAGCGGCGAGGTTGAACATCCAAAGGTGCTTATCGGCAAGGACACAAGACTTTCGGGCGATATGCTTGAGGGCGCGCTTATTGCCGGACTTTGCTCGGTTGGCGCGAACGTTGAGATTTTGGGCGTTGTTCCCACACCTGCGGTCGCCTACCTCGTCAAAAAATACGAGGCTGACGCCGGAATCATGATTTCGGCTTCTCACAATCCGTTTGAATTTAACGGGATCAAGATTTTCAGCTCCGAGGGCACAAAGCTTCCCGACGACCTTGAGGACAGGATCGAGGGTATCGTGCTTGACAACGTTATCCCCTACGCTATTGCCGAGGCAGAAAACATCGGCAAGGTTATTTATAATGAACAAGCCGCATATGACTATATCAACTACGTTGCCGCTTCTATCGGCTGCGATCTAAAGGGCATGGAGGTCGCGCTGGACTGCTCAAACGGCTCGTCCTCGCGCACAGCCGAAAAGCTCTTTAAGAAGCTCGGCGCAAAGACCCATCTGCTTGCAGACACTCCCGACGGAGTGAACATCAACAAGGACTGCGGCTCGACCCACATCAACAGGCTCCAGGCTTATGTTCGCGAGCACAAGCTCTGCTGCGGCCTTGCCTTTGACGGCGACGCTGACAGATGTCTTGCCGTTGATGAAAACGGAAACCTTGTTGACGGCGACTATCTTATCGCGATCTGTGCAAACGATATGAAGAACCGCGGCGTGCTCAAAAAGAACGCAGTTGTTGGCACGATAATGACAAACATGGGCTTTAACAAATTCTGCGAGGCAAACGGAATGACCTTTGTTTCTACCAAGGTCGGCGACCGTTATGTGCTCGAAACAATGCTGCGCGAGGGCTACAACATAGGCGGCGAGCAGAGCGGTCATATTATTCTTCTTGATTACGCAACCACAGGCGACGGTCAAATGTCCGGCGCAATGATACTCAGCATTATGAAGCGCACCGGCGAAAAGCTCTCTGAGCTGGCAAAGATCATGCAGCGTATGCCGCAGGTGCTTATCAACGTCAAGGTCAGCACCGAGGGCAAGCTTGCGTTCTATACCGACAAAGAGGTCAAGGCTGAGATCAAGCGCGTCAGCGATATTCTGGGCGACAGAGGCAGGATCATTATCCGCGTTTCGGGAACAGAGCCGCTCGTAAGAGTTATGCTTGAGGGCGAGGATCTCGGCGAGATCCAGACGCTTGCCGAAGAAGCAGCTCAGGTTGTCAGAGAAAGACTGTCATAATGAGATTTTCGGAAAACTGGAGGGATTATGAGCTGATCGATACCTCCGACGGTGAAAGACTGGAGCGTTGGGGCGACATCATACTTATTCGTCCCGACCCTCAGATTATCTGGAACAGCAAAAAGAAAAATCCGCTTTGGCGCGACGCCCACGCGCGGTATCACCGCTCAAACAAGGGCGGCGGCCACTGGGAAACCTACAAAAAGGTTCCCGACCGCTGGACGATAGGCTACCGCGACTTGGTGTTCAACATCAAGCCCATGGGCTTTAAGCACACCGGAGTTTTTCCCGAGCAGGCGGTAAACTGGGATTTTGCCGCCGATATAATAGAAAAATCCGACCGTCCGCTCAAAATACTAAATTTGTTCGGCTACACCGGCTGCGCGACCCTTGCCTGCATGAAGGCAGGAGCGACGGTCTGTCATGTTGACGCCTCAAAGGGCATGGTGCAGTGGGCAAAGGAAAACGCGCAGTCAAGCAAGATCGCCGACAAGCCGGTAAGATGGCTGGTTGACGACTGCGTAAAGTTTGTTCAGCGCGAGATCCGCCGGGGCAACAAATACGACGGGATCATCATGGATCCGCCGTCCTACGGCAGAGGTCCGGGCGGCGAGGTCTGGAAGCTTGAGGAACAGCTCTATTCCCTGGTTGACGTTTGTATTCAGGTTTTGAGCGACGATCCGGCGTTTTTTATTCTTAATTCCTATACGACCGGACTTTCGCCGGCGGTAATGGAATACTTTTTAAATATAATGCTTAAAAACAGATTCGGCGGCGAGGTTTTGAGCGACGAGATCGGGTTAAAGGTATCGGATACCGGCTTGATTTTGCCCTGCGGCTCGACCTCGATTTGGACGCCGTGATACCATATATAGATTTTAATTTTCAGGATACTCAAACGGAGCTTATAAATGAGTTTTATCACCCTAAAGGACGTAGTATTCTCCTACGACGATATCGAGTCAAACCCCAACGCGCCCAGAGCCGTTGACGGCGTTTCGATGTCGGTTGAAAAGGGAGAATTTGTGGCGGTTATCGGTCACAACGGCTGCGGAAAATCCACAATTGCAAAGCACCTCAACGCAATGCTTTTGCCGGACAGCGGCAAGGTTTTTGTGGATTCCGACGATACGTCCGACGAAAACAAAACCTTTGATATAAGAAAAAAGGTCGGCCTTGTGCTTCAAAATCCCGACAACCAGCTTGTTGCAAGCATTGTTGAGGAGGATGTGGCGTTCGGCCCCGAAAACCTCGGCGTTGAACCGGAGGAGATCCGCAAAAGGGTCGACAGCGCGCTGAAGGCTGTGGGAATGTATGAATACCGCGAGCACGCTCCGTTTAAGCTTTCGGGCGGTCAAAAGCAGAGGGTGGCGATAGCCGGAATCCTGGCTATTCAGCCCGAATGCATCGTGCTCGACGAGCCGACCGCGATGCTTGACCCCAGCGGACGAAGCGAGGTCATGTCAACGCTTTTAAAGCTCAACCGCGAGAAAAAGATGACGGTCGTGCTGATAACGCATTATATGGACGAGGCTGTGCTTGCCGACAGAGTGATCGTTATGGACGGCGGAAGGGTGCTGACCGAGGGCACGCCGGAAGAGGTTTTCTCACAGGTCGAGCTGCTCAAAAAGCACCGTCTTGACGTTCCGCAGTCCGCCGAGCTTATGTATCGGCTAAGGGGCGCGGGAGTTGAGGTCAGCTCCATACCGCTCAACGTTGCCGACTGCATAAGCGCGCTTGAGGAGGTGCTGAGATGAGTGCCGTTCTTGAACTGAAAAATCTGGGCTACACCTACGGCAAGGGTACGCCGTTTGAAAAACGCGCCGTTGACGGCGTGAGCCTGAGCATAAACAAGGGCGAGCTTGTGGGCATTATCGGACACACAGGAAGCGGAAAATCAACGCTTGTTCAGATGCTCAACGGGCTTATTCGCCCCACCGACGGTCAGGTGCTCCTTGAGGGCACGGATATTTGGGAAAAGCCAAAGGAAATCAGAAAGATCCGCTTTCGCGTGGGAATGGTTTTTCAGTACCCCGAATATCAGCTTTTTGAAGAAACAGTATACAAGGACATAGCCTTTGGTCCGACAAATATGGGAAAAACCGGCGACGAGCTTGATTTTGCCGTTCGCTCCGCAGCAAGCTTTACGGGGCTAAAGCCCGAGCTGCTCGACAAATCCCCGTTTGACCTGTCGGGAGGAGAAAAGCGCAGGGCGGCGATCGCCGGCGTGATAGCAATGGACCCCGACGTGCTTGTGCTCGACGAACCCACCGCGGGTCTTGACCCAATGGGCAGAGAGCTGCTGCTTAGTCAGATCATCCAGTATCACAAGCAGCGCAAAAACACCGTTTTGCTGGTATCTCACAGCATGGAGGATATCGCGCGCGTTGCCGACCGGATAATGGTTATGAGCAGATCAAGGCTTGTGATGTTTGAAGAAACCAAGGAGGTTTTTTCTCACGGCGCAGAGCTTGAACAAATCGGGCTGAGAGTGCCCGAAATAACAAAAATAATGCAGGAGCTAAAGAACAGAGGCTTTGATATTCCCGACGGGATCCTGACGGTTGACGAAGCGTTCGCTGTTCTTTCCCGACTTTTGAAAAAGGAGGGGAAAATATGGTAAGAGACGTTGCGTTTGGTCAGTATTTTCCCGCCAAAAGCCTGATCCACAGGCTCGACCCAAGAGCAAAGCTTGTGATGTTCACGGCATATATAGTAATAATTTTTTGTACCTTTAACTTTGCTTCGCTGGCGGTCACAACAGCCTTTACCGTGCTGTTTGTCGCGCTCAGCGGCGTTCCCTTCAAGTTCTATTTCAAGAGCCTAAAGGTTATAATACTGATCGTTCTGATAACCTCGCTGCTCAACCTTTTTTACGGGTCGGGCGAACCGATATGGCAGTGGTGGATATTCAGAATAACCCAAAACGGAATCAACAGGGCGATTTTTGTCACCCTTAGAATAGTTTGCCTGATTTTGGCAAGCTCGTGCCTGACCTTCACCACCTCTCCTACCGAGATGACGGACGCGATCGAAAGGCTGATGAAGCCGCTCAAGATCCTCCATTTTCCCGTTCACGAGATCGCTATGATGATGTCGCTTGCACTGCGGTTTGTTCCGACGCTGCTTGAAGAAACCGACAAGATCATGCAGGCGCAAAAGGCACGAGGCTCCGACTTTGAGAGCGGAGGTATCACAAAGCGTGTGCGCGCGCTGACCCCGATTTTGGTTCCGCTGTTTGTCTCGGCGTTCAGACGAGCATATGAAATAGCGACCGCAATGGAGTGTCGCTGCTACAACGGCGGCGACGGACGCACAAGAATGAAATCAATACACCTGTCCGCGCGCGACTGCATTTCGTTTGCCGTGCTCGGGCTAGTGATCACCGGAGTAATTTTATGCAACATCTTCCTGGAGCCGGCAATCTGAGAAATTTACTGCTTACAATTTCATATGACGGAAAAGGCTTTCACGGCTGGCAGATCCAGCAAAACGCCTACACCGTTCAGGAAGCACTGCAAGCTGCCGCCGAAAAGATAATCGGCTCCTCCTTTGAGATCAAGGGTTGCAGCCGAACAGACGCCGGAGTTCACGCAAACATGTATTGCGTGAGCCTCAAAACAGAACATCCTATTCCTCCGGAGCGTCTAAAGGCTGCGCTGAACCGATGGCTGCCGCTGAGCGTGGCGGTTAATGATTGCAGAGAAGTGAGCGCGGATTTTCATGCGCGCTACAGCTGCAAAAGCAAGGAATACATCTACAAAATCTGGAACAGCGAGGTTCGCAGTCCGTTTTTGGACGGCTACGCCCTCCATTACCGATATCCGATCGACGCAAGCCTGCTCAACACCGCAGCGCAGGCGTTTGTCGGAAGCCACGACTTCACCTCTTTTTGCACGCTCGACAACCGTGAAAAGGGAGATATGACCCGAACAGTCAAGGCGTTTTCGGTCACAAGAGAGGACGAGCTTGTGACGATGAGAGTTGAAGCGGACGGATTTTTGTATAATATGGTAAGGATAATGGTAGGGACCCTGCTCAGAGTTCAGCAGGGAAAGATCCCTGCCGACGGGATTTTGGATATAATAGAAAAAAAAGACAGGGCGTTTGCGGGACCCACTGCTCCCGCCTGCGGATTGTATCTCAACAGAGTGAACTACGGTGACGTTCTATAGGCAACGCCGCACAACCGGCGGCGCACAGGCGACCAATGGTCGCCCCTGCAAATCCAACGGAAAAGTCGGTTTTCGATACAAATCGATTTTCGTGGCACGCCTTGCTTGCATATAGTTTTTCTAAATAAAGGGGTTTATAATGGGAAAGTCTTTTAAACCTAAAAACAAAAAATACTCTCGCGCCCGATACGCACAGCGCAAGCTCAACAGCGACCGCGACGTTATCAGCTACGAGGATATGCCGCTTGAGGACTATGAACAGGAAAAAACCGACATTTCTCCTCAGGCTGTCAAAAAAATAATAATCGGGATCTGCATAGCCTTGGCTGTGGGGCTGATAGTTTTTGCCTTTGCCAACCGCGACAAGCTCACCCCCGACAACCTTTCGGTGTGGTGGAACTATGACGTTTTGGGCAATGCCGGCGAAGGATATCCGGTCAACCTTGTGGGAACCGAGGTCAAACCGGGCAACTTTTCGGTGAATCAAAACCGCGTGGCTTACGCCTCGGACACCTCGTTTATCACCCTTAACTCAACGGGTAGAGAGGTTGCCGACGTTCAGCTTCGCTACACCCGGCCAATGCTCAAGGCTGCGGATAACTGCTACCTCACCTTTGGCTTGGGCGAAAAGGGCTTTCAGCTTCAAAGCTTTGACAAGAACACCTATACCGGCGAAACCGGCGGAACTATTTATAACGGCGACATCGCCTCGAACGGGACCTATTGTCTGGTGCTGGAGGGCAACGGATATCTCAGCGAGCTTGAGGTTTACAACAAGGATAACAACAGGATCTTCAAATACTCTTTTTCGGAATACTATATCAATACCGTAACTCTCCGTCAGGACGGTCTGGGCTGCCTTGTTTGCGGGATCACCAGCGACGGAGGAAAGATAAAAACCGGAGTTTATGTTCTTGACTTTACAAAAGAAGAGCCTGTTTCAAAATACGAGATCGGCTCGGACTATGTTTCCGACTGCAAATACATAAGCTCCTCAAGGATCGCGCTGATCGGCGGTTCGGCGGCATACATCATCAAGCCCGGCGACGAAAACTATGTTGAGCTCAGCTATGAGGACAAGCCGCTTGCCAACTATTGCTTTAACCCCGACACCAAAAGCTTTGCGATCGCTCTGTCAAAAAGCGGTGACGGCAGAAGCTGCACGCTCATAAGCTATAATGACAACGGCGACGTGACCTCAAGCATAGACACCGCCTACGGCGCGGAGTCGCTTTCGATGTACAAGGGCACGATAGCGGTTCTTGACGGCAACAACGTCTACGGCTACGAAGCCAAAACCGGGCTCACGATATATTCCTGCGACGCCGGAGCCGGCTCAAAGAGGGTCATACTCACCTCCGACAACAAGGGCTATGTGTTGAGCATAAACCAGATCAGATATATCGACTTTACTAACCCCGCCACCCCCGACGCGGCGGCGAGAAATCAGGGTGAATAAATGCTTGCAAACATTATAATTTTACTGATAATCATTGCGTTTTTAGTAATGGGAGTTTCAAGGGGACTTGCAAAATCACTGCTTAATCTTGTCGGTTTGATAATTTCTCTGACGCTGACAAGATATATCGCTCCCATGCTCTCGGAGCTGGTATACAAATCGTTTATCAGGCAGGGAATCCTCGACAATCTCGAAAAAACAATAAGCAGCCGGGGCGTTGACTACGCCGCGCAAAACTGCTTTGACTCCGCTCCCGGCTGGATAAGCGGTTTGCTGCGGTTTTTCGGCGGGATTTTGGGTGCTGACCCTCAAGGCGTACAGCAAAAAATCAGCAGCGGAAGCGAAAGCTTTTCTTCAAACGCCGCCGCAGCGATAGAGCAGTCTGTGGGACAGCTTATTATGCTTATGTTCGCGGTGATTTTTTCGGCGATCCTGTTTTTTATAATATTTCTTATTGTCAAAAAGCTGATAAAGCACGCGCTGGTGCTGTTCAAGCTTCCGGTCATCAAACAGGTCAACGCTGTGCTGGGAGGACTGCTGGGAGCGATCGAAGGAGTTGTTTTTGCACTCTTTTCAACCAATGTTTTTTATGTTATAATGACCTTCGCGAACCCTGCCGTTTTGGAATCACCGATTATCAACGGCTCGGTATTTCGATTTTTTTGTCTGTTTATTTAGCGAGGAAACAATATGGATAGGGAAAACTGGAGCTTTAAGCTCCCGGATTTGTTTACAATACCAAATTTTCTGACATACCTAAGATTCATACTTATTGCCCCGTTTATGTACTTTTTTCTCAATGAAGAATTTGTTGCCGCGGCAATATGCATAGGGATCTCGGGGCTGACAGACTGCTTTGACGGTATGCTGGCGCGCAGACTCAACCAAGTCACCTCGTTGGGCAAGATCCTTGATCCCATCGCCGACAAGCTGACGCTGTTTGCGGTCGTGATATGCATGGCGATCCAAATCCCAAAGATCATTCCGCTGCTCATCATGCTGCTGCTCAAGGACGCGCTGATGATACTCGGCGGCATGGATTTGGTAAAGAAGGGCATCACCCCTCCGGCAGCAAAGTGGTACGGCAAGCTGGGAACGGTAGTGTTCTATTTTTCGGTAGGTATTATTATATTTTTAAAAGCGGCGTTCGGCTACGAAAATCCGATTTTGGATTTTACGCTTATCCTTGCCACAGCGCTCACAATGTTTTTTGCGCTGTTTCAGTACGCAAAGCTGTATTTTTCGCTCGTAAAAGAGCACAGCGAAAAGGAGTAAAGCCCGTCAATTATGTGCAGTATTTCTCATAAAACCGCACAAACGTGAAGTTTTTGTGAATATGCTTGTAATTTTCCGGATTATGTATTAATATAACGTTAATGTAAAAAAGAATTGAATTGTTCAAATCAGAAGGAGTAGAATTATGCTTTGCAGCAGATGTCAAAAACGGCAGGCAGTCGTTTTTGTTTCAAATAATAATCTTAAAGACGCGCCGACCACAGGCTATTGCCTGACCTGCGCGCGCGAGCTTGGAATAAAGCCTGTTGAGGACCTTATCAACAAGATGGGCATTTCCGACGAGGATCTTGAAAACGTTCAGGATCAGATGAACAGCCTTATGCAGAACATGGGCGAAAACGGAGATATATCCAACCTTATGGAACAGCTCGGCGCAGATAACCTTGCCGAGCAGATGGATGATTTTTCAGGCGGCAGCGAGGATGACGACTTTAGTCACGGCGCGCCGGCTTTCCCCGCGTTTTTTAATAATCTTTTCGGCGGAGCAAAGCCGGGCGAGGCTCCAAACAACTCCGCCTCCGCACCGAACCAGAAAAAAGATAAAAAGGAAAAGAAAAGAAAGCACATCAGCCTCTATTGTGAGGATCTGACCGCCAAGGCAAGAAACGGCAAAATCGACCGCATTATCGGCAGAGACAAGGAAATTGAGCGTGTGATCCAGATCCTTTCACGCCGCAGCAAAAACAACCCCTGTCTTATCGGCGAACCCGGCGTTGGTAAAACCGCCATTGCCGAGGGTCTCGCACTCAGGATCGCACAGGGCAATGTGCCGCAGAGACTGAAAAACAAAGAGATCCAGCTTCTTGACCTTACCTCTCTTGTGGCTGGAACTCAGTTCAGAGGACAGTTTGAAAGCCGCATCAAGGGTCTTGTATCCGAAATCAAGGACAGCGGAAACATTATCCTCTTTATCGACGAGGTTCATTCGCTCGTCGGCACAGGCGATAACGAAGGCACGATGAACGCCGCAAATATCCTCAAGCCTGCCCTTTCCAGAGGCGAGGTTCAGGTTATCGGCGCGACCACCTTTAACGAATACAGAAAATACATAGAAAAAGACAGCGCGCTTGAACGCCGCTTCCAGCCGGTAAAGGTCGGCGAGCCGACAATTGCCCAGACTATCGAGGTCATCTCGGGCGTAAAGGATTATTACGAGCAGCACCACAGGGTAATCGTTGACGACGATATCGTGCGCAAGACTGTTGTTTTGTCCGAGAGATACATCACCGACCGTTTCCTGCCTGACAAGGCGATCGACCTGCTTGACGAAAGCTGCGCCTGTGCCGGTCTGAGAAACAAGACCATGGAAAAATACGACAAGCTCAACGATGAAAAGCAGAAGCTTTCACTTGTCAAGGAGGAACTGACCACAGCGGAACAGGTTGACTATGAGGCACTGGCAGAGGTCAATACAAGCCTTGCGCGCATAGACAGCGAGCTTTCGCAGATCGACCCCGACGAGCTGACCGCAAGAGTGACCGAGGAGGACATCGCCAAGGTTATTGAGCTTTGGACTGGTATCCCGGCGTCAAGGATCAGAGAAAACGAGCTGTCAAAGCTCAGCGAGCTTGAAACGGAAATGAAAAAGAAAATAATCGGACAGGACGAGGCAGTTGAAGCCCTTGCTTCGGCGATCAAAAGAAGCCGCTGCCAGATCTCGCCGCGCCGCCGACCGGCTTCATTCATATTTGTGGGACCGACAGGCGTGGGAAAGACCGAGCTTGTAAAGGTGCTGAGCCAACAGCTTTTTGATACGCCAGAAACGCTTATCAGGCTCGATATGTCCGAGTTCATGGAAAAGCATTCGGTGTCAAAGATCATCGGCTCACCGCCGGGATATGTTGGCTACGACGAGGCAGGACAGGTAACAGAAAAAGTCCGCCGCCGCCCGTATTCGGTTCTTCTCTTTGACGAGATCGAAAAGGCGCACCCGGATGTAATGAATATTCTCCTGCAAATCCTTGACGAGGGCAAGGTGACCGACGCGCACGGACGTTCGGTGAATTTTGAGAACACAGTAATAGTCATGACCTCAAACGCAGGCTCAACAAGCCGCGACAGCGCGTTAGGCTTTGGCAAAACCAGCGAGGAAGCCTCAAAGGAAAAGGTTATGAAGGCACTTTCCGAGTTTTTGCGTCCCGAATTTCTCGCGCGTGTTGACGAGGTGATCGTATTCAATCATCTTAAAGAGGATGACTTTGTAAAAATCGCAGAGCTCATGCTAAACGAATATGTGCCCACGCTTGAAGAAAAGCATATCCGCTTTACCTTTGACGAAAGCGCGTGCAAATATCTTGCGGACAAATCCTGCAAGGGCAGCAGCGGCGCACGCGATCTGAGAAACACGATCAGACGCGAGGTCGAAGAAAAGATCGCTTCGGCAATGATAGCCGCAGAAACTCCGCTCAGCGCGATAAATGTGAGCGCGGACGAAAACGGAATTGTACTGCAAGCAATTTAACACTTGACAATGCAGCGAAATAGTGCTATAATATATTTCGTTGCAGAGTTGCGGATGTAGTTTAGTGGTAGAACTTCAGCCTTCCAAGCTGATCGTGTGGGTTCGATTCCCATCATCCGCTCCAAAAATAAAAGCACCCATAAGGGTGCTTTTTATTTGTGGCAAAGTTTATACGACACCCGGAACTGACCGTCGGCGCACCGCAAATCCCGTGGCAGCTTGACGACGATTTTACCGATAATGCTGCCGGTTATGAAGTCGGATATCGTGCTCGAAAAGGACGATAATATTCTGATCATTGACGCAAAATATTACGCTCATACTACACAGCAGCAGTTTAACAAGGCAACAGTCCACTCGGCAAACCTGTATCAGATTTTTACCTACGTCAAAACAAACAAGAAGAGCTAGAAGACAAACAAGTAACCGTTTCGGAAATGTTGCTCTACGCCAAAACAGACGAACAAATTGTCCCTGACAATACCTATCAAATGAGCGGCAACCAAATCAGCGTGAAAACACTTGATTTGAATTGCGGATTTGATAAGATTCGGGAGCAGTTGGATAATATTATTAAATTGGAGATGGTTTTATGAATCAAATAATTAAAAGTTTTTTATCTACTCATATTAAAGAATATGCAATAGAAGATATGAAAGAGGATAAAGCATTTGAGCATTTTATCAATAGAATTATTATCAATAAATATTCTATTGAACGGTTTGACCCTGATACAATTATGACAGATGATGGAGAGAAAGGGTTAGACGGTGTAGCTATAATAATCAATGAAAGATTAATTACCGAAAAAGAAGAATTAGAAAGTATTATCGCAAATGATTCAGAAATTGATGTTCGTTTTGTATTTATACAGTCTAAAACAAGCGAAAGATTTTCCTCTTCGGAGATAGGGGATTTTATTTACGGAGTAAAAGCCTTCTTTGAGAGCAAAGAAAAAAGACCTACAACAAATGAAAAAATGGAAAACCTTATTTCTATTAAAGATTTGGTTTATGAAAACAGTATAAGTTTAAGTTCTCCACCAGTCTTAGACTTATATTATGTTTGTTGTGGGAAATGGAGTGATACGAATGGGATACAGAAAAGAATTGATATTGAAATACAGCCATTAATAGATAATTCAGATTTTTCTAAAGTTGAATTTTACAAGTATGATTCAGAAAAGATCATAACTACTTTCAAAGAATTGAAGAAAAAGATATCACGATCGATTTTAATGGAAAAAAGAGCCACTTTTCCGTCGATAAATGGTGTGAAACAAGCCTATATTGGTTTTGTCAAGTGTAAAGATTACATTAAACTTCTTGAAGACAGCGATGGGAATATTTTAAATAATATTTTTGAAGATAATGTTCGTGATTTTCAAGGGTATAATGTCATTAATTCAGAGATAAAGAACACTTTAGAGAATGACGAAGATCAAGACAGATTTGCTGTTTTAAATAATGGTATTACAATTGTAGCTAGAGGAATTCAGATAACAGGAGATAATATTGAGATATCAGATTATCAGATAGTTAATGGATGTCAAACAAGTTATGTTTTGTTTGATAACCAATCAAAAATCAATCAAAATTCTTATATTGTTATAAAACTAATTGAGGTTGAGGATTCGTCAATTGCTGAAAGAGTAATATACACTACAAATAGACAAACAGAAGTAAAATCAGAAGCATTCATTTCATCGAATAGATTTCATAAACAATTACAAGACTATTTCAATTCAATTGATCCAAATTATAAACTATATTATGAAAGACGTTCAAAGCAATATGATTTAGATGACTCAATCAACAAAAACAAAGTTATTTCTTTGTCCATTTTAATTGCTTCCTATATAGCAATGTTCTTAAATGAACCTCAAAGCACCCATCGATATTATGGAGAATTATTATCATCATATAAGAACAGAATATTTCTAGATACAGATTGCTATGATGTTTATTATATATCCACATATTATAACTATTTTGTAGAGCAACAGTTTAGAATTCAACACATTTCCAAAGAACTAAGGCAATATAAATATCATATTATTTGTGCTATGAGGTGCCTTTTAGTTGGAAAATCTATAAATTATGGAAAGGCAAAAAAGCAGAAAAGAGAATTTGATACATTGTTTACAATTATAAAGGATGAAAGAAAAAGTAAACAAACATTTTCAACCGCAATTATGTGTCTTAAAGAAGTTCTTAATAAAACATCTGTACCTGAACAAGCCAGATATAGAAGTAAGGAATTTACAAATGAGTTGCTTTCTGAAATAGACAAAGTAAGCGAAGCAAGCAATAGTACCGAATACTTAAAAGTTGGCGATATCGTTCACTGTACAGTATCTGGTGTCGACAAAACTTTTGTTAATGTCACAATAAAAACTGAAGATATCAGAAATTATGGCTTTATCCATATTTCAAACGTTGCAAATAAGTGGATCGAAAACTTGCTCGATGAAGTTAAAATTGGCGAGATTTTTCAAGCAAAAATAATAGAAGACATTGATTATTCAAATAATCACGGTTGGGGATTGACGAGAATCTATTAGAATAGTAACCAATCATTAAATATCATAATTTATAATCGGGCGAAGATGAGAGAATTAACTCATCGAGCGGATTGGGAATCGAAAGCGAGCGTTATTATAATAAAAATATTATATACCCCCACTCTCCGAAAAACAAAGCTGTTTTCGGAGAGTGGGGGTTTAGTTTTATTAAGAATTACTGCGCGTTTGAAACAAGCTTTTGTCCGCAGCTTCCGTGTTTTGTAAATCCTGCAAGATATTTTTGAATACAGGTTACGTCGTTGATGTCAATGTCCGCGTCGCCGTTTATGTCGGCTACTGCGAGTGCCTCACCATCAAGCGTGATAAGGTTTACCAGGTGTTTTGAAATCGCAGTCGCGTCATTGATATCGATTTCACCATCGAGATTTACGTCGCCTATCAAAAGCTCCGGATCATCATACGCTTCGCCGGGAATGTACTGGAACATATCCGCATTGTCCATATCGTACTCGTCGTCCGCTTTGGTGACGATCCTAACCGAAATGTAACCGTTTTTGTCAACGTAATTTCGCTCAGCCTTTATCAAAGCTGTCATTGGATAATCCTTTTCGATCTTTGGAATATTGATTGAATAGAATACCTCTCCGGTAAATCTGTCGTATACCTCAAGGGTAGCAGGCGAGGTGTAGCTGGTGTTGTTGTAAACATAAGCCTTGATATACTCGCCGTCGTCCTTGTGAAGCTGAGAAGCGTAGATTCCGTAGTCAACGATCGCAAGCTTGACCTTTTCTGAGAAACTGCCTGTCTTTGTACTGTCGGTCACCGTTACGATCACGTTACGATTTACGATCTCGTCGGGAGCCGTGAACGGAATAACAAAGTCTTTGATCTCGCCTGCCTTGAGCGAAACGGTCTCGGTCGTGTAGCTTCCGAGCACAGTTCCGTCGTAGTTTGTCACGGTAAAGCTGAGGTTGCCTGTCGGCTCTGAGCTGTTGTTCATTACGGTTACAGCCATCTCAGCCTGATCGCCGGGTACGATGCTTTCGTGATCTACGCTTGCTTCTAAGATTTGAGGCTTAGGAGTATTTGCGGCTACCGCGGTTTTGAGATCTGATTCGACGGTCATTTTTTCATTGTCGGTTACCGCTGTGTCGTAGTAGGTCACGTTGAGTTTACCGTTTATAAACTGCGCCGAGATATTCTCGATAGTATTGTCGGAGGAGGCGATTTCAACCGGATCGCTCCATGTTTCGGTCTCGGTGTTGAAATACTTGGCGCAGATAATGTTTTCGTACAGAAATACAAGCGCGGTTTTTCCGTTTTCGTCCGAGACGAGCTTGAACTCCTTAGCCGCCGATGAAGGAATATCTTCGATCGAGGTAATAGCAGAGGTTTTTACGTTATACTGCTTCATTTTTGCTTCGTCGTTGTCATACCACATCACAACGTCGTTGCCCATAAGCTCGCCAATCTCAACCGCTGAACTTACGCCCTGAGCGATCGTTTGGCTTTCGTTGCTTGAGGTATTGAGCACAACGAGCTTTCTGTTCTCAGTGGTCAAAAGGTCGTTGTCAGAATCGGCAGTATATACTGCTACAGGCGTTCTGCCGGAGGCAGCAAGACTGCAGTTGAGGATAGTTTCCTCTGTTGAAGCAACTGTCTGAGGAGCCGACCACTCGCCGTTTTCGAGCTTGCTGAGCTTGAGTGTGTTTGTGCCTTCGTTGAGGAACGGATCGCCCTCTGAGTTGCTGACCCATACCGCTGTGGGAGAGCCGCCGATCATCTTGATAACTGGGATCGCGTCGTAGCACTCGTCGCTTGTAAGTCTGTTGAAGCCTGCGAAGGTCTCGGAAGCACTGTCGAACTCAGCCGAATAAACGTCGATTTTCTTTGTAACGTCTGAAAGTCCGCAGTCAGCCGAAAGCTCGGAGTTTGCCTGAGTATAGAGCACATAAGCCTTGTCGCCGTTTGAAACGAGCTTGAAGTCAAGATCAGCCTGACGGTTGGATTCGATCTTCTTGGGCTTTGACCATTTCAGGGTTTCGGGGTCATAAACGCTGTAGTAGAGCGTGAGCGCGTTTGCTGCGCTGTCGGCGTTTCTGTCAACGCCCTGATAAACCATCACAGCCTTGTCGCCGCAGACCGCGATCTGAGCCGGTGTGCCTGAGTAAGCGTTTTCGAGCAGGGTGGTCGTGCCCACGCCGGTCGTCACAGGATTTGCCCAGTAGGGATTGCAGGTCATAATACTTTCGTTGAGGGTGTATGAATCGGAATTATAGATGTCGCCGATCGGATTTTCGCCGCCTTTCTTATCGTTTAAAGGTATTACGCATTTATCACTGAAAATCTTCAACTTTTCTTCAAAGAAAAGAGCTTTGACGTATAATCCACATTCGCCTGAAGTAAGTGAGTTTGATTTATAAAAGACGTAATCAGAAATTGACTCCACCTGGTCGGGAATTACTATTGATTGCAAAGCTCCACACTCGGAAAAAGCATAAGAGCCGATCGTACCGGAGCCGGAGCCTGATCCCCAAACGAAGGTTTCAAGAAGCTTATTTTCGTAAAACGAACGTTCGCCGATATTGATAAGAGTACTGTCGGCTGTAAAGGATTGCAGCTTTGAGCAAGAATTAAACGCCCCGGAGTTTCCGAGAGCTTCAACACCGCTTAAGGTAACTGATTGCAGCTTTGAGCACCCTGAGAACGCTCTGCCGCAAATCTCGGCATAGTCGCCTGCGATGTTGAGGCTTGTCAAGGCTGAGGAACAAAAGGCATACTCGCCTATGCTCTTGAGCTTGTCGCCTGTAAAAACGATCTCGGAGAGCGACCTGTTGCTGTAAAATGCATGGCTGCCGATTGTTTTTAGGTTTGCGCCGAAGGTTATCTTTTGGATTTTACTTGGTATTTCGTTGTTGTAAAAGCGACCATTGTAAAGATATGGAATGAATGCATTTTCTCCGATAGTTTCAAGAGTATCGGGGAAAACAAGCTCGGTGAACTGTGTTCTTCTGAATGCACAATCTCCTATGGTTTTAAGGTTGGACTCGGCAAAATTGACGCTGCTCAACGAGGTACAGTCCGCAAAAGCGTATTCGCAGATAGTATCAATGTTGCTGCTCAATATTACCGATTTGATCGAGCTGTCTTTAAAGGCTTCGGGACCGATCGAGGTGACCCTTTTGCCTTCGATGGTGTCGGGGATAACGACCTCGTCGCCCTCCTGCTTCCAGCCCATGATCCTGACCTTGGTATACGAGTCTGTCAGAGTATACTTAAAGTCGTCGTTTTCGTAGATTTCCGGTTTTGCGCCG
This sequence comes from uncultured Eubacteriales bacterium, assembly GCA_900315605.1. Classification (GTDB taxonomy): domain Bacteria; phylum Bacillota; class Clostridia; order Oscillospirales; family Acutalibacteraceae; genus Ruminococcoides. Next base: position 19,173 of record OMZU01000028.1, read on the forward strand.
GCAAGCTCGGAGATAGCCTCAGCCGCGTGAACGTAGGTCGAGTGAAACAATTCGCCCGGCAGTACGGTCAGAATACTAAAGACCATCATGAACACCAGCACAAAGGAAACTGTGCGCTTGAATACATTCTTCATATTATTTCCTTTCTTTGCAAAAAATCGGAACAATCCATTTTTTGCATATTTATTCCACATAATAATATGCTAAATTCACAGCTATGCCAACAATATATCATGCTTTTTTACGTCATGCACATGAAAAGCCGTATTCAATAAAAACAAGATGTGAATTTCAACAAAAATCAAAGAGAGCAAATAATGAATAACCCAACCGGCAAAAAGAAGGATAGTTTAACGTTACGGTTTTGTACATTCTGCTATTTATCAAACAAGCCCTAATACTATTATCAAATTTTTATTGACAGGCGACATTCTATGCTATATAATTAACCTACTATGACGATAGTTAATAACACTTGTTTGGAGGAAAAGCAATGCTTTTAGACCTAAACAATTCACATATAAATCGCCTGGCGCAAACGGCGGAGTTCGGCATTGAGCGTGAGAGCCTGCGCGTTACCTCCGAAGGAAAGCTTGCGCAGACAACACACCCCTTTGTCGGCGATCCGCATATAGACCGCGACTTTTGCGAAAACCAGGTTGAAATCATCGGCGACGTTTTTTTCAGCCCTGACGAGGTCAACCATCAGCTTGGACAGTTTCTCGATGAAATCAACGCGGAGTTGATCAAAAACAACGAATTGCTTTGGGTATTCTCCAATCCGCCGAAATTCGGTTCGGAGAACGAGATCCCAATAGCGCAGTTTTACGATAAGCAGCGCGGCAAATCGGAATACCGCAACTATTTAGCGGAAAAATACGGTAAAACCAAAATGCTGTTTTCAGGTATTCATATCAATTTTTCTTTCACGGAAAGCCTGTTGCATACCGCTTTTGAGGAGAGCGGCGCGGCGGTATATACCGATTTTAAAAACGACTTTTATCTGCGCCTTGCCAAACGACTGACGCAGTTTGCATGGCTGACGGTGTTTTTGACCGCGGCAAGCCCTGTTGCAGACGCTTCGCTCGGGATAAAAAACGGGCTGTATTCCTCTATACGCTGCTCACAACAAGGTTACTGGAACGACTTTACTCCGGTTTTAGACTATTCAGACCTGAAAAGCTACATCCGCAGTATCGCGCGATATATCGTAAACGGAGATTTGAAGGCCGCGTCAGAGCTGTATTACCCTGTCAGGCTTAAGCCGCGCGGCGCGAACAATCTTGAAACGCTTTTTCAAAACGGAGTGAATCATTTGGAGCTGCGTGTGCTTGACGTGAATCCGCTCACGCCTACCGGTGTTTTCACCGAGGACATACGTTTTATGCATCTGTTGCTGCTCTATCTTTCAAGTCTGCCCGACTTTGATTTTGACGAAGAAAAACAGATAAAGGCGATAGCCGATGTAAAAGCCGCCGCTGTTTTCGATAATATTAAAATCAAGCAAAGAGCAAAGGAAACGCTCGAAGAGATCAAATGCTTCACTACTCAATATCTTCCGGATTTTCAACCGGTCGTTAATTACCAAATCAACAAGCTGACCAAGGGCAACAGCTATGCCGAAATTGTCAGCCGAGAATTTAGCGAAGCTTATATGACAAAAGGACTTGCACTTGCTAAAGCATATCAAAGGGGTGAGCGCGATGTGTGAGCTTTTCGGGATTTCCTCACAAAACGACTTTACCGCAAATGAATATCTGAAAGCATTTTTTGCTCACAGCGATTTTCATTCGCACGGTTGGGGGCTCGCCTGTGTTTCGCGCAACGCAGCTCTAATCGAAAAAGAGAGCGTCAAAGCCTCAGACAGTAACTATCTGCGCGAAAGACTGTCCCAGCCCATTGCCGAGAAGCTCTTGCTCGCACATATCCGCTATGCCACGATTGGTAACGTGGAGTACAAAAACTGCCATCCTTTCACCGGAAAGGACTGCACGGGACGACGCTGGACGCTTATCCATAACGGCACAATATTTGATTATCCCGCACTGTATCCCTACCTTAAAACACAAAGGGGCGACACCGACAGCGAGCGCGTTTTTCTTTATCTGATCGACAGGCTGAACGAAGCGACGCTCAAAAAAGGCGCAAGGCTCCATTTTGAGGAACGCTTCCGGCTGTTTGATGAGATCATCTGCGATATGGCAAAAGGCAATAAGCTAAATCTGCTGTTTACCGACGGAAAGTATTTGTATGCCCACACAAATTGCAGAGAAACGCTTTATTATTTGGAAAAGAACGGCGTCTCGCTTGTTTCTACACAGCCCGTCAGTGATGAAAGCTGGCAGCCTGCGCCGTTTTGTCAGCTTTTAGCCTTCAGCAAGGGAAAGCTGGTCAAGGCAGGAACCGAACATCGTCACGAGCATATTCAGAGCGAGGAAGAAATGAAGCTGCTCTATCAAATCTTTGCAAATCTGTAAGGTGATCATATGACAAGAGAAGAAGTTATCAGCCGACTTTACGACCGATTTATACGCCCGACAGAACAAAAAAAGGATCACTATATCGGCGTTGAAATCGAAATGCCTATCGTCAATCTCAATAACAAGGCAGTGGATTTTGCCTTGGTGCATCAACTGACCGCAGCATTTTTGAAAGAATTTGACTTTACCGCGACCGGCTTTGATGAGGAAGGGAACATATATTCTGCCCTCAACAGCAAAAGCGGTGACGTTTTTTCCTACGACTGCTCCTACAACAACATGGAGTTCTCATTTGGCAGAGAAAAGAGTCTGCACGATATTCACAAGCGTTTCAAGCTGTACTATGGATTTGTTCAGGATTTTTTTAAGCCACACGATTACACTCTTACGGGTATGGGGATAAACCCCAACCGCAGGCTCAATCACAATATTCCGATCGAAAACGGCAGATACAAAATGTTGTTTAACCACCTGAGTTCGTTTTCCAAATACTTTTATATTCCAATGTTCTTCCACCGCTATCCGCAGTTCGGCATGTTCTCCAGCGCGTCGCAGGTGCAGCTCGACGTGGCTTATGATGATCTGCCCGAGATAATAGATACCTTCAACAAGCTGGAGCCGATCAAGGCGTTGCTTTTCTCGAATTCCGTTTTACTCGGCGAGAACGAGGACTTGCTTTGCTGCCGCGATATGCTCTGGGAAAACAGTACTCACGGGATCAATCCGCACAATGTTGGCATGTACGACTGCGATATCACATCAACGGAGGATATACTGAATTACATCTCCACCACAAGCATTTACTGTGTTGAGCGCGGCGGCAAATATCTCAACTTTCCTCCGGTCAATATCCTTGAGTATTTCACTCTCGATAAGCTCACCGGCGAGTACACGGAACACGGAATGCCTGTCAGGGTGGAGTTCCGGCCGCACCCGGATGATATCGCTTATCTGCGCACCTTCAAGTTTGAAGATTTGACATACCGGGGCACAATAGAATACCGCAGTGCCTGCTGTCAGCCGATAAGCGACGTTATGACCGTCGCAGCCTTCCACCTCGGTCTGCAAAGCAAGGTGAAAGAGCTGAGAGATTTGCTCAAAAGCGACACAACGCTCTATCACAGCGGCTACAATGCCGTCGAATTGCGCAGACAGCTTGTCAGAAAAGAGCTGCCTTCTACCGTTGATCAAGACGCGCTCTACAACCTTGTCCGCAACGTCCTCGACCTCTGTTGCGAGGGGCTTAAAGCAAGAGGACTGGGCGAGGAAGCCTATCTGAAACCGCTTTACAAGAGAAGTGAAAACCGTACCAATCCCGCAAAAGAAATGCTGCTCCGCCTGCAAAACGGCGAAAGCATGGAAGCAATTATCAAACACTGCGCAGAGGTGTAAAAAAGCATGAACATTATTGATATTCAAAATGAAATTATCCGTCTGAAAAAAGAAAAGGACATCTGTATTCTCGCACACAGCTATCAGGCAAAGGAGATTTTGGAGGTCGCCGATTTTACGGGCGACAGCTACAAGCTCAGCGTCGATGCGTCCGGGGTCAGCAATCAAAACATTGTTATGAGCGGCGTGCGTTTTATGGCGGAAACCTGCAAGCTGCTCTCTCCCGAGAAGCGAGTGTTTTTGCCCAATCCCGACGCGGGCTGTTCCATGGCCGACCAGATGGACAAGGAGCTTGTTGAACAAATGAAGGAGCGTCTGCCCGACTACACGGTAGTGGCTTATATCAACACCACAGCCGAATTAAAAACCGTCTGCGACGTTTGCGTTACCTCGTCCTCGGCGGTTGAGATCTGCCGCAAGCTTCAAAACGACAAGATCCTCTTTATTCCCGACTGCAACCTCGGAGCTTATGTTGCGGCGCAGATTCCTGAAAAGGAATTCAAGCTTGTTTCGGGCGGCTGCCCTATCCACGCCTGCGTCAGCGTTGATGATGTGGAAAAGGCAAGGTCGCTTCACCCTGAGGCAGAGCTGCTTGTTCATCCCGAATGCACGCCTGCGGTGTGCGCCTTGGCTGATTATATCGGCTCCACCTCGGGAATAATGAATTACGCGGTCAATTCGGACAAAAAAGAGTTTATCATCGGCACCGAGATCAGCATTCAGGAGCATTTGCAGTATAAATGCCCCGACAAACGGTTTTATTACCTTACTCAAAAGCTGATTTGTCCGAATATGAAATCAACCACGCTCGTTGATCTATACAATTGCGTTGCAGGCAAGGGCGGCGAAGAGATCCTGCTCGATAACGACACTATCACAATGGCAAGAAAATGCATTGATAAGATGATTAGCTTGGGTGGATGAGAAAGGAAAATTTTCTATGACTGACATACAATCCAAAATAACCGATTTGACCGATAAACTTATGGCTGACTACGGCAAGGGCAGAGTGATCGACGAAATCAAGATGTTTGCTTATCCAGACAGAAATATTATTATCGACATTCTCGAAAAGCTGAAAATCATTATATATCCCGGATATCACCGCAACAGCAATTACCGCACCTACACGGTCAAAAACAGCATTTCGATTCTGGTCGAGGATATTATCTACAACCTTATCAAGCAGACTGCGATCGTGCTGAAATACGCTCCCGAGTATCAGAACACGGAGGATCAAGAGATTATTCGGGTGTCCGAACGGATCACCTTTGACTTTCTTGAAAAGATACCGAAAATCCGTGAATATATCGAAACCGACATACAGGCATTCTACGACGGCGATCCTGCTGCCTATAACAAGGACGAGATCATCTGCACTTATCCCGGCTTGTACGCGATTTTTACCGCGCGAATTGCTCACGAGCTGTTTTTGCTCGGTGTTCCGCTGATTCCGCGCATTATGACGGAGCACGCCCACAGCCTGACGGGGATCGACATCCACCCCGGTACCACCATAGGCAAATATTTCTTTATTGATCACGGCACGGGCATAGTTATCGGCGAAACGACCGTTATCGGCAACAACGTCAAAATCTATCAGGGCGTGACCCTCGGTGCGCTTTCTACGAGAGGCGGTCAGAATCTGCGCGGCAAAAAACGACACCCGACCATTCACGACAACGTGACGATTTATTCGGGTGCGTCCATCCTCGGCGGTGATACCATCATAGGAGAAAATGTAGTCATAGGCGGCAACGCCTTCATCACAAGCTCTATTCCAAAGGGTGCGAGAGTCAGTGTAAAGAGTCAGGAGCTTATGTACAACTACGACTCCAAGCACCCCATAGAGTGCAAGGAGATAGAATTGGACGAAACATGGTTTTATATGATATAAAGACGCACTTATTGATCGTACAAAAGGAATTATAGGTATCAAGGAGGCAACCTTATGAAGTCAATTTTAATCAAGGATACGACCAGAGAAGAACGAGAACAGATCGTTAAGCAGTCTTTGTGGGGAAGCTGCGGAACCGAATGTGAGTTCTGCTCCGGCTGCGACAACCGGGGTGGCGGGAGAATAGAAACCATATATCAGCCGTATATTGACGGCGAAAAGGAAATCGCGGAAATCAACGCGGAATATACCGCGCCGTTTGTAAGATAATCAATCCGGAGTGAGTTTTATGGAGATCATTGTTTCGGGAAAAAGAAAAGAAGTGACCGATGGTATGACTGTAGCAGAGCTGCTCAACAGCGAAGAAGCAGGCAGACCGCGATATGCTTCGGTCGTTACAAGAAAAGAGATATTGATTGACGGCGGCTTTGAGGACGCGGTGCTTCAGGACGGCGACATAGTTGAATTCATCTATACGGGAGACGAGAAATGCTGAACCAGTTTTCGAGAACACAGCTTGTTTTTGGAGAAGAAGCCATGCAGCGCCTTGCCGGGGCAAGGGTGGCTGTTTTCGGTATCGGCGGAGTCGGCGGCTACACCGTTGAGGCACTTGCCCGTTCCGGCGTCGGTCAGCTTGATCTGATCGACGACGACAAGGTGTGTGTCACAAACGTCAACCGGCAGCTGCTTGCTACGCTGAAAACCGTCGGACAATACAAAGTGGACGTTGCAAAAGAGCGCATTGCCGAAATAAACCCGAAATGCGTGGTCAAAACCTTCAAAACGTTTTATATGCCCGACACCGAAAACGAATTTGATTTTTCGCAATATAATTACATCGTCGACGCGATTGATACCGTAAAGGGTAAGCTTGCGCTTGCCGAGAACGCTCAAAAGACAGGTACGCCGATCATCAGCTCCATGGGAGCAGGAAACAAGGTGAACGCCGCTGCCTTTGAGGTTGCGGATATTTACGAGACCTCGGTTTGTCCTCTTGCCAGAGTCATGCGTTACGAATGCCGCAGGCACTGCGTTTGCCCTCCGGGAACGCGCAAATGTACGGTGCGCCGCGATATACCGGGCTCCACAGCGTTTGTGCCGTCGGTAGCAGGACTGATCATAGCAGGTGAAGTGATCAAGGATTTGACGGGTTTTGAAAGATAAGGCAACACCGCACAATTCAAGGCGCACGGCTTGCTTGAATATTATTCCGTCAGCTTGCCCAAAAAATCTCGGCAAGGCGTCAGCCTTACCTTGATTTCTGCGCAATCCGCACACCTGAATTATGCGGTATTGCCATAAATCAAACAGCCGGGTGTTTCAGTCAATAAACACCCGGCTGTTATTATATTGAATAGTTGATTCTGTCAATTGCTTCGGTCAGCACGCTGTGAGGGCAGGCAAAGTTCAGGCGCATAAATCCGTTGCCGCTTTGACCGAAGGTATCCCCTTTGTGCAGCCATACGCGTGCATTGTTCAAAAAAATGTCATACAGCCTAGCACTGCTCAGCCCTGTTTTTCTGCAGTCAAGCCACGCAAGATAGGTACCCTCCGGCTGAATCAGACTGATCGGTGAATCCTTTGGAAAAGCTTCTTTCAAAATTTGCCTGCTTTTCTCCAGATAAGTAAGCAGACCGTCAAGCCAATCGCCGCCGTATTTATAGGCGGCTTTTGTAGATGCTATAGCCATAGTATTGAGTTCAAAATAGCCCGTTGCGGCAATCGCTTTCTCTATTTTTTTCCGAAGCACCGGATTAGATACAACAGCGTTTGAAGCCTGCAGCCCCGCGAGATTAAAGGTTTTTGACGGCGCGGTGCAGGTAACGGTCATTTCTGCAAGCTCGTCGGACAAAGACGCCAAGGGAGTGTGAGTGCTTTCCCGATAGATAAAATCGGAATGGATTTCGTCGGAAACAATTGTCACACCGTTGTTAAGGCAGATGTTGCCAATTCTTTTTAATTCCTCCTTTGTCCACACTCTTCCAACGGGATTGTGAGGAGAACAAAGCAAAAACATCCTGACACCGTGCTGTTTGATTTTTGTTTCAATATCATCAAAGTCGAACTGATACCTTCCGTTTGTTTCCGTTAATTCGGAAACAACAAGACTTCTGTTATTTGCGATAACTATCTTTGAAAAAGGATAGTAGACCGGCTGACAGATGAGAATTTTGTCGCCGACTTCCGTCAGTGCGTTGATGATCGCACCGATAGAAAACATTACTCCGGGAGATGTGATTATGTGTTCGGGTTGGATCTCCCAACCGAAACGAAGCTTGTACCACTGCATTACAAGCTGTTCGTACTCATCGTCCGGCTTGTTGTAGCCGAAAATGCCGTGCTTTGCCTCCTTGATCAATGCGTCGGAGATTTCATCGGGAACCTTGAAATCCATATCCGCTACCCACATGGGAATCACGTCGGACGGACAGCAGTATTTGATATCCCCTGCTGTTCTTCGGTTATGTATGGCGTCAAAATCATAATTCATAATGTCACCTTCCAAGCAATTCTTTATCAATGATTATAAATATGAAGCAATCGGTTTGTCAAGGATTTATAACCGGCAATAGAAATAATCTATAACTGTAACGAAAAAAACGGCTTGACAAACCAATTGAAATGTGAGATAATGTTTTACGGAATAAACCTACCAAGTAAATAGGTATTATAAATCAGAGGAATTATTATGAGCTTTTTCCAACCTTTAAAGCGATGTTGACTCTGCTGTGTTTTTAGGCGTTAATAAATACAAAGGGAGTACACTGCTATGAGAACATATAAAAAAATTACCGACTTGATCGGAAACACTCCGCTTTTGGAGCTCGAAAGCATAGAAAAAAACACCGGCGCGACCGTATTAGGAAAGCTTGAATATTTTAATCCTGCCGGAAGCGTCAAGGACAGGATCGCCAAGGCGATGATCGACGACGCCGAGGCTAAGGGAATACTAAAGCCCGATTCAGTTATCGTGGAGCCGACCAGCGGCAACACAGGCATCGGTCTTGCTGCCGTAGCTGCGGCGAGAGGATATAAGGTGATCCTCACCATGCCCGAGACAATGAGCGTTGAGCGCAGAAACCTATTGAAGGCTTACGGCGCAAAGGTCGTTTTGACAGAGGGCGTCAAGGGAATGAAGGGTGCTATCCAAAAAGCGCAGGAGATCGCTGCCGAAAACGCTCACAGCTTTATACCGAGCCAGTTTACCAACAACGCCAACCCCAAGGCGCATTATGACACGACCGGTCCCGAAATTTGGGACGACACCGACGGAAGAGTAGATATTCTTGTTGCCGGCGTCGGAACAGGCGGAACCGTTTCGGGTGTGGGCGAATATTTAAAAACCAAAAATCCGAACATTCAGGTCGTCGCCGTTGAGCCGTCCGGCTCTCCCGTTTTGTCGGGAGAAAAGCCGGGACCGCATAAGATCCAGGGCATCGGTGCGGGATTTGTTCCCGAAACGCTCAACGCCGACGTATATGATGAAGTCATCAAGGTGACAAACGAGGACGCTTTCACAACAGGCAAAGAGCTCGCCAAGCACGAGGGTCTGCTTGTCGGCATTTCGTCGGGAGCGGCTGTTTGGGCTGCGGCTCAATTGGCAAAGCGTCCCGAAAACAAAGGAAAAATCATCGTGGCAATATTGCCCGACACGGGAGAAAGATACCTTTCAACTCCCATGTTTTCAGAATAAGAGGTAAGTAAAATGAAAATCAACAGCAATGTTCAATTCAATATCGCTTTTGCCGAAGTCAACATGAATGGTTTCGGCAGCATTGCTGCGCCCTTCTGCGCCTGCTGTATGTGTTGTATGGACACAGGCGGCGGTCAAGGGTTTTGTTTTTGATAAAAACACTGTTTGAACTTTGCCGTCTGTCTGCATTTGCAGCGCAGGCGGTATTTTTATGCCTGAACGGAGGTAAAACTGATGGTAGAAACAAGGGAAAGCGTTACGGCAAAGCTTTGTTCCTTTGCCCGCGCTTTTCATTCCAATATCGGAAAAAATAAGATTTTCGACGATTATCTTGCCTATGATTTGATGGGCAGGGACGAATATGAGGAAATCGGACAGTTGATCCAAAATGATTTCGATGAGGAAAAGTCGGATAAAAACTTTGCCTTTGCGTCCGACAAGATCACGAAATGTCTCAATCGCTACATCACGCCGATCCCACTCTCACGCATAGCCTTTGCGGAAAGTGAACTCAACGCGTTTGCACGGCGTCACGGCAAATGTCAGTATGTGATATGCGGAGCAGGTATGGACACCTTCGCGTTTCGCAACGATAACCCCAAAATCAAGGTGTTTGAGCTCGATCACCCCGACACGGGAAGGTACAAGCGGCGCAGGATCAAAGAGCTTGAGTGGAACATCCCGGATAACCTTACCTTTGTTCCGATCGATTTTTCAAAGGATGATATGAGCGAACGTCTGCTAGCTTCGGGCTATGCTCCCGAGCTACCGACGTTTTTTGCGATCCTGGGCGTGTCCTATTATCTGACGCTTTCTGTTTTTGAAGAAACGATCCGCAAAATCAGCTCGCTGTGCAGTGCCGAGAGCAAGGTGGTTTTTGATTATCCCGATGAGACGACCCTGCACGGCAAAAGCACCGAGCGCGTTCACACGCTTGCGCATATCACAGAAAAGCTCGGTGAGAAAATGCTGCACGGCTATTCCTATAAAGAAGTATTCACCGTGCTGGAACGTCACGGCTTTGAAATCGAAGAGCATGAAACACCGCAGATGATACAAATGCGATATTTTGAGAACCGCAGCGATATGGCTGCATTTGAGAATATCAATTTTATTTTGGCTTACAAGGAGAGTAAACAGTAATGAGCAGATATATTTTTACAT
>OMZU01000039.1 GCA_900315605.1 uncultured Eubacteriales bacterium
TCCTGTCCTTGATCTATACACAATTTCAAGTATATCACGTGGAGCAACGTGACTTTTCTTTTTATTCAATTTTTACCCACTGGTTCTATGGAAGAGCCTTAAAAAATTATATTATACTGGCGCAATCGCCGGGATAAGGTTTCTTGCAACCACATAAACGCCCCAGAAGATCAGGGCGATGTAGACAAATTTCAGGCTGTGAACAGGCAGCCTGACGCGCTTGCCGAAAGCCCAAAAAAGCAGCTCGATATAGAAGAGCAGACCGACTGTGAGAATAAAAACCGGAAAGGCGTTTTGCCTGAGCGAAAGCAAAATAACTCCGCGCGCCAAGGCTTCGGCAGCTCTGGTGATCCCGCAGCCGGGACAGTAAATGTTCAAAATTTTGTAGATCCCACATTCGGGAAAGGTGATGTTTTCCGAAACAAGCTTGGCGATAAAATACATTATCCCCAAAGCCGCAAAGGGCAAAAGAATAACAAGCACCTTTGTCAGAAAACCATTTTTCTTCAACGTCTCACCTCTTAAGCCAGCACCGCACAATTCATGGCGCACGCCTTGCTTGCATATTATTCGTAAGATTTAATCGAATCTTCCGTAGGTCATCCGAATACGATAAACCCATATAAAGCCTTCTGCCGGGCAACCGACGTAAATTTATACTCCGCACCATCTACTCGGAGTAAAAAACCGGGCAACCGACGTAAATTTATGCTCCGCACCATCTACTCGGAGTAAAAAACCGGGCAACCGACGTAAATATATAATCCGAGCTTTCTTCTCGGAGTAAAATTAACGGTAGTAGATGTTGTAGTGAGTTCCTATGGTCGATATACCGGTAATCAGAGTGATTATCAGCATGATTATCATAACGCCCGATATTATAAGACCGGCGATTCCGAGACCCTTTGCTTTGGTTTTGCACTTTGCGGTACCGATGATACCGAAAATCGTTCCGAGCGTCGGAAGGATAAAGCTCATGATTATTCCGGCGATTTGAATATAGGGAATGAAAACCGAGGTGCAGCAAAACATTGAAACAAGTCCGAGCACAAACGAGGCTATGCACATTCCCACGCCCTTTTTGGGTTCTTCATCGGTGACCTCGGGAACGTACTGATAGGGATAACCGCCGGGCTGCTGGTTTCCGTAGTAGTTCTGCGAATAATCGTTTTGAGCGTAGCCGTTCTGTGAGTAATCGTTTTGTTGATATCCGTTTTGAGGGTAGCCGTTTTGCGGATAGTCATTCTGAGGATAGCCGCCCTGATAATAGTTGTTCTGATTGTACTGCGGCTGGTTTTGAACATAAGGATTTTGAGGAGCGTAGCCCTGCTGAGGCGCGTAGTTTTCCTCGGGATAAACGTTGCCGTTATATTGCTGCGGCTGATATCCGCTGTTGTCGTACTGAGGCACCTGATCCTGCGGATTTTGCTGCGCGATCGGATTCACGGGCTGTGCATCTGCTTGGTTTTCGGCAGGCGCGGCTTCGGGATGATTGTACTGATCGTACTGCGCTCTCAGATCATTCGGATTTTCCGGGATCTGACCGTCGTTATTTCCGTTATAAAAGTTTTTGTTGTCGTCCATTTTATTCACTCCAATCGAGTTTGCAAAGATTTATTTGTAATTTGAAAGTGCCTCTTAGAGCACCTCTAAAGTATAACTTATCGACATTATTTTGTCAACAAAGACAGACCGCCGGTCATTCTATGCTCATTGTCGCATAGGCGTTCAGATCTGCGCCGGCGATATTGCCGCTGAGATATTCATAATAGCCCTGCGAGCCGACCATGGCGGCGTTGTCGCCGCAAAGGTGTTTTTCGGGCATGTAAAACTCCATTCCGCGCTTTTTGCATTCTTCGGCAAGAGTTTTTCTTAGCAGGGAATTAGCCGAAACTCCGCCGGCGATAACCAGCTTTTTCATATTGTGATCCTCGGCGGCTTTGATAAAATTGGTTGAAAGGCAGTCAACGACCGCGTAGCGGAACGAGGCGCAAACGTCGCGCTTGTCAAGCTCCTCACCCTTTTGCGCGGCGTTGTGAAGCAGGTTTATGACCGCGGTTTTCAGCCCCGAAAAGCTGAAATCATAGGGCGCGTCGTGAACGACCGGTCGCGGAAGCTTGAAGGCGAGGGGGTCTCCGCCCTCGGCAACCTTGTCAAGCTCGATCCCGCCGGGATACGGCATTCCCATTGTCCGCGCCGCCTTGTCAAAGGCTTCTCCGGCGGCGTCGTCGCGGGTCCTGCCGATGATCTTCATTTTGGTGTAGTCCTCGACCAGCACGATGTGGCTGTGACCGCCGGAGGCGACAAGGCACATAAAGGGCGGCTCAAGGGTCGGGTTTGATATGTAGTTCGAGGCAATGTGCGAGCGCAGGTGGTGGGTCGGCACAAGCGGAATGCCCGACGAAAGCGACAAGCCCTTGGCAAAATTCACTCCGACCAGCAACGCGCCGATCAGCCCCGGAGCGTGGGTGACTGCGATCGCGTCTATCCCGGAAAGGCTCAGCTCTGCCTGCTCCAACGCCTGTGAAACCACAGGAACGATCGCCTCGGCGTGGCGGCGTGAAGCGATCTCCGGCACAACTCCGCCGTAGAGCCGGTGCTCCTCGACCTGAGAAGCAACGATTGAGGAAACGACCCTTCGTCCGTCCTCAACAACTGCCGCTGCGGTTTCGTCGCAGGAGGATTCTATTGCAAGTATTTTCATTGTATCTCAACCTATCAAAAGTATTTTGTCATTAGAATTGCATTTTCGGTCGGGGCAGAATAATAATTCTTTCTCTCGCCCACCTTGATGAAGCCGAAATCGGAATAAAGCGAAATCGCGGCTTGGTTGCCCTCTCTCACCTCAAGGGTGATAAAGCAAAGATCATTCTTCTTGCCGTAGGTGACAAGCTCGTTTATAAGCGCGGTTCCAACGCCCTTTTTTCTGAAAGCCTCGTCCACCGCAACATTGAAAATATATCCCTCGTCGATCACGACGCTCATTCCGATGTAGCCGATCACTTTTTCGCCCTCGACCGCCACGATAAAAACCGAATTTTCGTTAGCAAGCTCGCTTTCAACGCTTTGGCGCGACCAGGGGTGAGCAAAGCAGGCTTCTTCAATTTTGCAAACGCCGTCAATGTGGGCGGAGGTCATTTTTTCAAGCTTCATATTCTTTTATTATTTCTTTTACAGAATTATATATTTCATCGCGGCAGGCTCTGTAAACCTCCAAATCACCGCCGTAGGGGTCGCTCACATTCATGACCGCCAGCTTTTCGGACGGAACGCCGAAATAGGCAAAGAGCACCCTCGCGTGGCTCGGCGACATGCAATAGAAGCGATCGTATTTTTCAAGCTCAACATCAGTGACGGCGGTCGAGCGCGCCTCGGAAAGGTCAAGCCCCAGCTCGCGGCAGGCAAGCACCGAATTTTCGGAAACCGGCAGCCCGGTCTCGGTGCTGATCCCAAAGCTCTCCGCCTCGACCCTTTCGGTATCGGCAAGGCTGTTAAAAATCGCCTGAGCCATTGGGCTGCGGCAGGTGTTGCCTGTGCAGACAAAGGCTACATATTTTTTGTTGTCATCCTTTTGCATCATACCACGTCTTTCCAACCGCTGCGTCGGCAGTGAGCGGAACGTCGAGCGTTACCGCATTTTCCATTTCTTCCTGAAGAAGCATTGCAACGTACATGCTCTCGTCCTGCGGAGCCTCTACTATCAGCTCGTCGTGAACCTGCAAGATCAGGCGCGAGCGCAGGTTTTCTTTTTTGAGTCTTTCGTCAACCTTTATCATTGCGATCTTGATTATGTCTGCGGCTGTGCCCTGGATCGGCATATTTCGCGCAACGCGCTCGCCGAAGGCACGCATCATTCGGTTGCCGGATCTCAGCTCGTCAAGGTATCTGCGCCTGCCGAACATGGTCTCAACATAGCCGTCGAGCTTTGCCTTTTCGACGATATTATTCATATATTCGTCAACGCCGCTGTAGTGGCCGAGATAGTTTTTTATATACTGAGAGGCTTCCCTTGTGGAAACGCCGATATCCTTGCCCAGCGAGAACGCGCCGATACCGTAGACGATCCCGAAATTGACCGCCTTTGCGCGGCTTCGCATTATCGGAGTTACCATTTCGAGCGGAATATTAAAAACCTGAGAGGCGGTGATCGCGTGGATATCCTCGTTGTTTTTGAACGCCTCTATCATATTTTTGTCCTGAGCGATATGCGCAAGCACCCTCAGCTCGATTTGGGAGTAGTCTGCGTCAACCAAAACCCAGCCCTCTCGCGCGCAGAAAAACCTGCGCATTTCTCTGCCGAGCTCGGTTCTGACCGGGATATTCTGCAAATTCGGCTCGGTCGAGCTGATCCGCCCGGTTCGGGTCTCGGTCTGGTTAAAGCTTGAGTGTATCCTGCCGTCGTCGGCGATCACCTTGAGCAAGCCCTCGCAGTAGGTGGAATTGAGCTTTGCAAGCGTTCGGTAGCTGAGCACCATCTCAACGATCGGGTGCTCCCAGCGCAGCCCCTCCAAAACCTCGGCGTTGGTGCTGTAGCCGCTCTTGGTCTTTTTTTTGCAGGGCAAGCCCAGGTCCTCAAAAAGCACCTTGCCCAGCTGCTTGGGAGAATTGATATTAAACTCCGTTCCGGCACTCTCGTAAATCGAGGCTTCAAGGGTCTTGATCTGCTCCGAGAGCATTTTTCCGTAGTCCTCTATGCCCTGCCTGTCAACCGCAAAGCCGAGGTTTTCCATCTTGGCAAGTACGTTTGCCAGAGGGATCTCTATTTCATAAAGCAATTTTTCCTGACCGTTCGCCTCTATTTCGTTGGCGAGCTTTTCGCAAAGCCTGTCGTAAACTGAAAGCGGACGGTACTTATTGTTATTTTCATCATCGGCAGCCGGCATTGAAATGCCGTAGGAGCCGCAAAGATTTTCGTCGGAATAGTCCTTTGACGAGGGGTTGAGCAAATATGCCGCAAGCTCAACGTCAAAGATTTTTCCTGCGATCTCAAAGCCCTTTTTGTCGGCATAGGCAAACGCCGATTTTATTCCGCGGGTATAAAGCTGCACGCCGCTTTTGAGCAGCTCGTCAAACAGCTCCGCGTCGCCCGAGGTATAAACAACGCCGTCGAGCATGACCGCAAAGCTTTTTGGTTCCGCGCCGCTGATCTCAAAGCTCAGATAAGCCTTGCCGCAGGCTTTGAGCTTTTCCGAAACAAAGCTGCTGTCGGCGTTTTCCGTTATTTCAAGAGAAGCGATCTCAGCCTCCGCCGCGGCTTCGGGCGCAGCCTGAACTCCGTCAAGACCGTACATTTCGAGTATCTTGAACATTTCAAGCTTTGTGATATACTGCGCCGCCTTTTGGGGCTCGGTCATATTGATTTTGTAGCTTTCTATATTTGTATCGATCGGAGCCGTGCGGCAGATCTCGCCCAGCATAAGACTGAGCAGGGCGTTGTCGCGCGAGTTTTTGAGCTTGTTGCGCACATTTTCGCGGATGTCAAGCTCGTCGATATTATCGTAAATATATTTTACGCTGTGATATTTTTGGATCAAATCTCCGGCACCCTTGGGTCCTATTCCGGCAACGCCCGGGATATTGTCGGAGCTGTCGCCCTGGATCGCCTTGATCTCGATAAGCTCGGGCGGAGTCACACCGTATTCCTCCATGATCTTTTCGGGAGTATAAAGGATATCCTGCCTGTTGGTGCAAAGGTGGACGCTGGTTTTGTCCGACACAAGCTGCAAGCTGTCGCGGTCGCCGGTCGCAAGCACGCAGGCGTTTCCGCTTTGCTCGCAGGCGGAGGCAAGAGTGCCCAAAATATCGTCCGCCTCATAGCCCTCGCAGGTGACGATCTTGTAGCCGAGCAGCTTTAAAAGCTCCTTTAGCGGAGGCATCTGAGAGGCAAGCTCCTCGGGCATACCCTTTCTGTTCGCCTTGTAGCCCGAATACGCCTTGTGGCGAAAGGTCGGCGATTTCAGGTCAAAGGCGATCGCGACCGCCTCGGGGTTTTCTTCCCTGCTGATTTTATTGAGCATGGTCAAAAAGCCGTAGATCGCGTGAGTAAGCTGACCGTCCTTGTTAGAGAGCGGTCTTATCCCATAAAAGGCGCGGTTTACAATGCTGTTTCCGTCAACAACCAAAAGCTTCATAGCTTATACATCACATCCGTTACAATTCCGTTTTTATAATAAATCCTCGGCACTCGCTTGCCCACAAGACAAACGACCTCATAGTTGATCGTTCCCGTATTTTCCGCGAGCGAATCCGCAGTCGGCGCGCCGTCGCAGCCGGTTCCGAACACAACTACCTCGTCGCCGATTTTAACGTTTTCAATATCGGTAACGTCGAGCATGGTCTGATCCATGCAGATCCTTCCGACAATGTCGGCGCGCCTTCCGTTCACGAGCATATAGCCGTTTTCGGCGTTTGCTCTGACAAAGCCGTCGGCGTAGCCTATCGGCACGGTGGCGATCTTCATATCCTTTTCGGCGGTGAAGGTCCTGCCGTAAGAAACATCCGAGCCTTTTTTAAGCTCCTTAACATAGGCGACCGTGGTTTTGAGCGTCATGGCAGGGGTCAGATCGAGCTTGCCCCTGAGCTTTGGCGACGGTGCAAGACCGTAAAGAATGATACCGGCGCGAACCATGTCGCAGTAGGTTTCGGAATAGTCCTCGATCGCGCCGCTGTTTGAGCAATGGCAGATCGGAATATCAAGTCCGCCGCGTTGGAGCTCGTTTTTGACGTGAACAAAGTTTTCAAACTGGCGGTTTGTAAACTCTCTGCCCTCTTCTCCCTCGTCGGAAACACAAAAATGAGTGAACAAGCCCTCAAGCCTCAGCCCCGGCAGAGCGCAAGCCCTTTTGATTTCGTCCACAGAGCTGTTGTCTCTGGGAAAGCTCTGGCACATAAAGCCGATCCTCGACATTCCGGTGTCGATTTTTATGTGGATATTGCAGCCGCAGCCTGCCTTTTGACATTCATTTGAAAGCTGCTCTGCATATTCAAGCGAAAAAACCGCCTGAGAAATCCCGTATTCGCTGAGCTTTTTTACCTCGGAAACCGGAGTATAGCCCAAAATAAGTATAGGAAGCTTGCAGCCCGAATCGCGGATCTCGATCCCCTCGTCAATATTTGACACGGCAAAATAATCCGCGCCCAGCTCAGCATAGATGTTAGCAAGCTCCACCGCGCCGTGGCCGTAGCCGTCTGCCTTTATCACACAACAAAGCTTCGCCTTTGGCGAAACCTTGTTTCTTATCTCTCTAAAATTGCGTTCGATCGCGTCAAGCGAGATCTCCGCCCAGGTTCTCCTGACAAATTCCATAAATACCCTCTATTCAATCAAGATGCTCTCAACGTAGGTGCGCACCCATTTGTGCGCCTTAAAATCAATCGTATTTCCGAGGGCGCACACACGGTGCGCTCCTACACAGCAAAGGTTTCCGATTTTTAAGCTGTTTACAGTGACTGCATATATACCATATTATTATATTACTTTAGCGTTCCTAAATCAATACAATTTAAAATATATTGAAGGTTTTTCTTAAAATTTTACATTATTTGTGGGTTTTTCTTGATTTTCTTGCATATATTTGATATACTATATCATGCTAAATTATTAAAATTTCACAGGAGGAGAACATGACAAAAGAAAACATTATTGTGCTCAGTGCCTTTGTCGCTTATATGATCGTTATGATCGTTATCGGCTTTGTGTACTCCAAGAGCACCAAAAACAACGAGGACTACTTCCTCGGCGGCAGAAACCTGGGCGGCTGGACTGCGGCTTTGTCGGCTCAGGCTTCCGATATGAGCGGCTGGCTGCTTATGGGACTTCCCGGCTCGGTATATCTTGCAGGTACAGGCGAGGTTTGGATCGCGATCGGACTTCTTATCGGTACGATCCTCAACTGGTTTATTGTATCGTCACGTCTGCGCAAATATACCATCAAGGCAGGAAACTCGCTGACTATCCCAAGCTTTTTCCAGAACCGCTACCACGACAAAAAGGGCGTTGTCAAGATCGTTTCGGCTATCATCATCGCGATCTTCTTTGCGGTCTACACAGCCTCGGCATTCAGCTCAGGCGCAAAGCTTTTTGCTACGCTCTTCGGCAACGAAACCAACTTCAACTCGGTTTATCTCACCGGTCTTATCATCGCCGCGCTCGTAATTTTGGTCTACACCTTTATGGGCGGCTTCAAGGCTGTTTGTACGACCGACTTTATCCAGGGTATGCTCATGATAATCGCGATCCTTTCGGTTCCGATCATCGCCTACGCTATACTTACCTTTAACACAAGCTTCTCGGACGCATTGACTGCAAAGGGCGTTCAAAATCCCGGCAATTTCCTCAACTTCCTAAAGAACGACGACGGCACAAACGTTTCTGCCGTTTCCATTATCTCTAACCTCGGCTGGGGTCTCGGCTACTTTGGTATGCCCCATATCCTGGTTCGTTTCATGGCTATCAGAAACGAGCACGAGGTCAAAAAGTCAAGAACTATCGCGATCACATGGGTGGTTATCTCGCTTGCCGCTTCATGCTTTATCGGTCTTGTTGCAAGAGGCTTCCTCACAAGCCAGCTTGACGCCACTCAAAGCGAAACAGCCTTTATCCGTTTGATCCAGCAGCTCTTTACAAACAACGGCGTTCTTATCTTCATCGGCGGCGTATTCCTCTGCGGTATCCTCGCGGCGATCATGTCAACCGCAGACAGCCAGCTTTTGGTTACTGCTTCCGCTGTTTCCGAGGATATGTACAAGGGCGTTATCAAGAAAAACGCAACCGAAAAAAGCGCGCTCTTTGTGGGCAAGATCGCAGTTATCGTTGTTGCTGTCATCGCGTTCTTTATCGCGCTTGACCCCAATTCGAGCATCATGGGCTTGGTTTCCGACGCATGGGCAGGCTTTGGCTCGGCGTTCGGTCCGGTAATTCTTCTTGCATTGTTCTGGAAGCGTTCAAACCTCGCCGGCGCAGTCAGCGGAATGGCTGTCGGCGCGCTCACGGTTATCGTATGGGACTATCTCCCGATCATGAACGGCGACACTCTCTACACGGCAACAGGTCTTTATTCGCTCGTGCTCGGCTTTGCGTTCGCGCTTATCGTAAACGTGATCGTATCGCTCGTTACCAAAAAGCCTTCAAAGGAGATCACAGACGAGTTTGAATCGATCAAGACCTTAGAGGTTTGATTTCTGCACTCAAAAATTTGCAGGTGCAAACCACAAAATAACAAAATAACAAAAGCAAACTGCCGGATATCAGCAAGGATACCCGGCAGTTTTTATTGTGTTTTTGAAGAAAAAAATTACTCCTCAGGCGCGAACATGTCCTTGCCAACGCCGCAGATCGGGCAGCACCAATCGTCGGGAAGCTCCTCAAACGGAGTGCCCGGAGCAATACCGCTGTCGGGATCGCCAACCTCGGGGTCGTAAACATAGCCGCAGGGCTCGCAAACGTACTTCATAACCAATTTCTCCTTTCGCAGAATAATCTTGAAAACAGCGAATTACCACTGCTCATGATTTGTATAAATTATAAACCAAACCGGCGCAAACGTCAATATTTTTATGCAAAATCAAAACAATACCGAATAATCCTTGTATGCGGTATTGCCTATAGATCATAAACCAATATTAAGCAATCGCCATGAAAAAATTTTAAGCTGTTCTTTTAGTATGGTTGACATTCAAAAATACATAATGTATAATAGTGTAAAGAATGATAATTTACACACTCAGGTGATAACATGAAAGACTATCGCAAATTATGCTTGGAGCTGTTTGGAACCGATGATGAAGCCGAGCTGCGCAAAATTGCGGGGCGTTTGCGCGGCGGGCGCAAAAAAGCCTTGTCCGAAAAAGACATTGCGCTTGCCGTTGAGCTTCAGGGCAAGGGCATTGGAACAAAAGAAATAGCGAAGCATTTCGGAGTAAGCAGACAAACGATTTCAAAGTATCTCAACAAACCTCTTTCCGATGAATATTCAACGCGGCTTGATTTTATGTTCAGGCAAAAGGTTTGCACCGAAATCTATGTTGATTTTGAGCATAAAAAAATCATGATCGTCAACCGCACGAACGACATCATGAAAAGAGCCTTTGGATCGAACGAAAATCCAAGCTGGGAGGATTTTGAAGCGTTTTTGGAAGAAAGATGTTTTCCGAGTTCAAGGGCATTGAAAAAAACCATTCTTGCCAAAATCGGCATTGACCATTACGACCCCATGCAAATCGTAGAATTGAATCAAGGCAGGACTGCCGAGGATAATCAATATATAAACTTTACAAAAAAAAGGAGACTGGCGTTTTGATAAAAACAATCGACCTAAACAACTCTTCTTTGATTGACACAAAAGCAACATCCTCAAAAGGCAATCAGCTAAAATGGCTGATAAGGAACAATTGGTACAAGGCTGACCATATGGGCTACGAGGGCTTGTGCGAGGTTGTGATCTCCGCGCTTTTAAAAAAATCTAATATTCAGAGCTTCGTTACTTACGCTCCTGTTCGCATCGCTTTTGACGGCAAAGAGATGAACGGCTGCTACTCAAAAAACTTTAAAAAGAAAAACGAGAGTATCGTAACTCTCGAACATTTATCAAAGCAATGGCTGGCAAATTCCTTTGCCAAGGAGCTGACGAAATATCCCGATGTAAAAGACAAAATCAGGCATACCGTTGATTTTGTCGAAAAGGTCACGGGAATGAAAAACGTCGGAGCTTATCTCACAACTATGCTTGAACTGGACGCCTTTTTTCTCAACGAGGACAGACATACCAACAATATAGCCTTTATCCTAAACGATGACACAGGCGAGTATCGCTTCTGCCCGTATTTTGATTTTGGATTGTCGCTGATGGCAGATACATCTGTTGATTTTCCGCTCGGCGGAGACATATATAAGATGATTGATAAAATTCAGGCAAAGCCCTTTGACCGTGATTTTGATGTCCAGCTCGACGCCGCTCAGGAGCTCTATGGAGAGCATTTAAAATTAACCTTTTCAAATCAGGATATTGAACAGACATTTAATTATGCCAAAGAGTATTACAATGACGAAATCATCACCAGAGCAAAAAATTTGCTGTATTATCAAAAGCATAAATATATGGGAGTCACTAATAATTCCTGACGCGCATAAACACGAAATTGAATTAATAGTGACTCCCATTAATTTATATTATTTGTTCACTCAGTCTTTCCAGACAACCTCGTCCTCAACAAAGCCGTCCTTCTTCTTTTTGTTTACGATAAGCTTTGCAATAAAGCCGCTGATGAATACAAGACCCGAAACTACCCAGCCTGCGGCGATCTGCGCCCAAATCGGATAATCTCCGTAGCTGCCGCCGTTCTTACCGAACAGAACGATCATGTTCCAAATAAACAACGCACTGAGCAGCATCGGTGAGATCACCTTGACCGAAGCCGCAAACCACCAGTAGGGTGCCTTGAATTTTTTGGTGTTTCTGTTGATTTCGGCGAGCACCTTGCGCAGGCTGAACGTCCAGCCGATAGCAACGCACTCGAGCACGCCGATAACAATAAGATTGATCTGGTTTGTCCAGTTGTCAACGATGTCAAGCCAGCCGAGACCTGCCTGAGTTACGAAAAGCAGAGAAATAAGTCCGCTGATCGCACACACTGCGATAGTAACTGTCTTTGGCTTGAGTTGGAATTTGTCCGAGATCGCGGCGGAGATTCCCTCAACGATCGAGAATGCCGAGTCGATCGCAAGAGTTATGAGCATCAAATAGAAGATAGCTCCGAACACCGCGTTGAGCCAGCCGATTTCTGTAAGATTAACGATCGCCTGCGGATAAACAATAAACGCCGTTGCAACGCCGCTGTCGGTAATGCTGTCGAGCATTCCCGTGCCGCCCATTGTAGAAAACATTACAACGCCGGAAAGCACGCTGATCGCCATATCCGAGAACGCGATAATTACCGCGTCGCCGGCAACGTTCGCGTCGTCTCCGACATATGAGCCGTAGGCAAACATAATAGCCATCATTATCGAAAGGCTGTAGAACACCTGACCGATCGCGTCAACCCAAAGCGAGGGGTCTGAAAAAGCCGAAGCGTCTGGCACAAACAAAATCGACAAGCCGTCCATTGCTCCCGGCATGGTGCAGCCCTTGACAGCCATGATAAGCAATAATACGACCGGAGCAAAAACCGTGAATTTTACGACCTTGCCAACCGACTGCGCGCCGTTTCGGATACAGAAGAAAATCAAGCCCCATGCAACGATCAGACAAAGCAAAACGATTCCGGGAATACCGTAGCCCTCAACCGTTCCGGTCGTCTGGGTCAGCTCAAAAAACAGCCCCGAGGCAGCCTCGTTGTCGCCGGTCATTCCGGCAAACTGCCAGGAATTTATGAACATCAAAATAACCCAGGCAAAAACAACCGAGTAGTAGCACACGATCACAAATGCGTTTGAGGTCGCCGCCCAGCCGATCGGCTCCCAGCGTTTGCCGATTCCGCGCATTGACTCGATCGCGCCCTTGCGAAACTTTCTTGCAATTGCAATTTCCATCATCAAAAGCGGAATACCCATGATAATCATAGCTGCCAGATAAACCAGCAGGAACGTTCCACCGCCGTGCTTTGCGGCAAGTCCCGGAAATCTCCAGGCGTTGCCCAGACCCACCGCAGAGCCGATTGCGGCAAGAATGAATGTGAAGCGCGAGCTCCACTGTCCTCTTTTTTCCATCTCTTTCTCTCCTAAAAAAATTTCGCGAAACAAAATGATCCGCGCCAAACAATATTATTTCTATTATAATGTATAATCACAGAAAATGCAACACAAATGCGATTCATTTTTCGGTACATGTGTAAAATTTGACAAAAACACCGGGCTAAGATAGATGCAGAGCAAAACTGTCCACTAATTTTTATCGCAAATTGTCTATTTTTAAATGCACAGTTTTGTGCTAAAATTCTCACTAATGAAACAGTAAGGGAGACGATTCCATGATAAAAGCAAGTGCAAAACAAAAGCCGGTCAAAACTTCAATAAAAAGCGTAAAGCTCATTGCAGCAACCGCGATGTTCGCCGCACTGATAACAGTGACCACCGGCTTTATCAAAATGCCGACCATGCTCGGCTACGCTCATGCCGGCGACGGTGTGTTATATATCGCAGCCTCTGTTCTTCCGGGACCCTTCGGAATAATCGCCGCGTCACTCGGCGGCGCACTGGCAGATTTGCTTTCGGGCTACGCTCACTGGGCGATCCCCACCGCGATCATCAAGGCACTCAACGCGGTTCCGTTTGTGCTGTGCAGCTACGCACTCAGAAAATACGGCAAGGACAACAAAATCATCAGCCTGCCAAATCTTCTCATGCTCCTGCCCACCAGCGCGGTCACGATTTTCGGCTACCTTGTGGCAAATGCCATGATGAAGGGCTGGGAAGCCTCGCTTGCCAACACGCCCAACAACGTGATCCAGGCAGTGGTTGCCGCTGCAATATTCATAACGCTCGGCTTAACGCTCGACGGCTTCAAATTCAAAACAAGATTAAGTAACATACTTTGATTTAGTGCCGGTTGGCACACTTGCCCGCCTGTCCGAGCTTTGTCGATAATGATAACCATGTTCAACGGCGGGATACGCAATTTCTTATAAAATAAAAAACAACACCGCGAAAGAATAGGTGAGCGTATGAAAAACAAAAGCTTGCAAAATCCGTTCCCGACTATGGTTTACAAATTCTTTGACAAGAACAAGGACGGAAAACTAGGCTATATGGAAACAATATTCCGTGACGCACATTTAAAGGAAATGGAGCAAAAAGAAAAACAAGCTAAGAAATCAAAGAAATAGTTATAAACCCTATCAGCCAAAACGGTTGGTAGGGTGATTCTACTATGCTTTTAGTTTCTGACACATACACCCACACAAACAAGAAATCAAAGACCAAACTTGCCAAAATGGTTGATGGGTTTTTAACAGCGTAAAATATAAATGCTGGAAAGCTGTTAGAAACATGCCCCGGAGCAGATTGTAAAACAGTTGCAGACACAAAAAGAATCCGCCTAAACGTAAGATGATTTTTCGTTATCCATTTATTATCACTTTTTTACTGTAACGCGCTCAAATCAATCTTATAAATCATCTCGCCCGGTTCGTTGAGCTTCTGCACGAACATCAGCATATAAACCGGCAAATACGCAATTTTTCCTTTTGTGCTGACGTTGCCGTTATGGAAAACATACGCCTGTTTGATGTCATAGTCGTTATTTGCCATCACATTGCTCAACGCGGCGTGCTTGGTATAATCCTTTCCGGATTTTATCTCGATCGGCAAAACATTTCCGTTCTGCTCCACGACAAAATCCAGCTCGCCTTGCTTTTTGCTGTTAAAGTAGTACAGATCAAAGCCGTGTGCTTTTAATTCCTGCGCCGCGACGTTTTCATAAACGGAGCCGAAATTGATATCCTTCTTTTTGTTCAGAATCTTTATCTGAATATCGTCCATATACATAGCCGCCAATAAACCGACATCAGACAGAAACAGCTTAAAAAGATTTGTGCTTTTTGAGAGCAAAAGCGGTGAAACCGGTTCATTAACGCAAAATGTCGGCAAGGCTACGCCTGCGTCCTTTAGCCAAATAAAGCTGTTGGTATAACGTGAAAGCTTAAAATTTTCGTTCAGATTTTTCAGAATAAAACGCTTATTTTTCGCGTTCAGCTCACTTGGGATCAAATCAAAAATATCTTCCAGATACAGCTTGTTTTTCGGGTCGTACTTGGCGATATCCTTTTTGTAAAGCGCAATAATGCTCCGTTGTTCCTGAACAACCTCCTGCAAATTATTGGTGGCAAGGTATTGATTCACAACTGACGGCATACCGCCGACGATCAGATAGAGCCTGAACAGCTCCATCAGTTTTTCGTGGACAACGGCGTCAACGGGTGTTTGGTTGTCAAAGCATTCTTTGAGGTTATCCACTACGCGGTCTGAAACGCCGTATGCACGGACAAATTCCTCAAAATCCAGCGGGTACATTTCGACAATATCCATATATCCGACAGGCACAGAACGAATATCCTTCAAATCAACGCCAAGCAATGAGCCGCTGAGGATATAACGGTAGCTGCCCTCCTCAACGAGAAATTTGACAGCAGTTACAATCTCCTTGCATTCCTGCACTTCATCGAGAAAAATCAAGGTTTCTCCCTTAATTAAGGGCGTTGTTGTAACAGCGGATAAACGGAGCAGCAAATCATGACTGTCAGTCGCGTTCTCAAAGAGAGAGCGCGCATTTGGATTCTCCAAAAAATTTATCTCTATAAAGGACTTGTATTTTTTGCCGAGTTCACGGATAATAAAAGTCTTTCCAACCTGCCGCGCACCGGTGATCAGCAAAGCCTTTTGATTCTCGCTTTTGTAAAATTCTTCTAACCGGCGTTCAATTTTTCTGTGTATCAAATCAACCGTCCCCTTTTCTATAGTTAGTGTACCACAAATTGTCCGATTATTCAACTATATATAAAATATTTTGTCCGTTTTTCCAAGTTCTGCATCCGACGGCTCCATATTTATTCTAATCAATAATCTTTAAACTAAAACAAACGACAGCTTTTTCAGCCATCGCTTGTTTTTATACTATTCTGTTTTATTCGTGAGTCCCCCAACTATTGACAAAGAGCTGATTGATCGGGCTGCCATAACTGTTGAGAAAAAAGCCAAAAAGAAATCCGCCTAAACGTAAGTTTAAGCGGATTCTTTCAGATGGTGGGAGAAGGTGGATTCGAACCACCGAAGCATGACGCAACAGATTTACAGTCTGCCCCCTTTGGCCACTCGGGAATTCTCCCATATCATCTTTCATTAGCAAAGCCTACTGCCTAGACAGTAGGCTTTGGTGGAGCTGGTGGACGGACTTGAACCCCCGACCTGCTGATTACAAATCAGCTGCTCTACCAACTGAGCTACACCAGCATATTTACTTTTGAGTACTTGCATAGTATATCATAATATTTGCCCTTTGTCAACACTTTTTTTAATATTTCTTTATTTTTTATAAAATGACAACGCGATATACTGAATTTATCGTCAAATCAATTTTGACAAATCAAAGTAGTACGGGCAAATATCCTCATACTCCCCGTTCTTCATCAAAAATCCGCGTGGGATCGTGCCTAGCTGAACAAAGCCCAGCTTTTCATAAAGCCTTCTTGCGGCAAGATTTGTGCTGACAACAGCGTTGAACTGCAAGATCCCAAAGCCAAAATCCTTTGCTTTTTTAAGGCTGTCTATCACAAGAGCCTTGCCGATCCCGCGTCCGCGCGCGTTTGAGCCGACAGCATAGCTTGCATTTGAAATATGACCACATCTGCCGACGTTATTAGGGTGAAAAATATACATTCCGAGGATCACGCCGTTTTCCTCCGCTATTCCGCAAAAGGTTTGTGCTTCAAAAAACTTCGCGCCTGAATTTGCGTCGAGAGCTTCATCCTGAGGAAAAGCAATCCCGTCATCTACAACCTCGTTCCAAATTTCGCACATTTGCGCAATATCTTCAGCACAGTACTTCCTGACAATAATACTCATCTTCTCTCTCCTTCATAAAATACAAAAAAATTATATCATACAATAAAAATTTGTCAATTCATACATATTGATATTTGTCGTATTTAGGTGTATAATTAGTATCAGAAAATAAAATAAAGAGAACCTCTCATCCCATTTCGCGCACCGGCACGACGCGGATCATGAGGCTCTCCGGATCTTATCAAGAGCGACTGAGGGACAGGCCCTGTGAAGTCCGGCAACCTGCGTTTGCAAGGTGCTAAATCCTGCGGTTTTACCGAAAGATGAGAGTTATTGTCGCCTTTCGGTCGAAGGGCGATTTTTTTATTAAGCAAAAAATTTTCAAACGCTGCCGTTAATCACTTTTGTTGTTATCGGCGCGAAAAAAGATTAGGAGTGATACCGATGGCTAAGCAGCTTTTTACATCAGAATCAGTAACAGAAGGACATCCCGACAAGCTTTGCGACAAGATCTCGGACGCGATCCTTGACAAAATCCTTGAGCAGGACAAAAACGCTCACGTTGCGTGCGAAACCACCGCAACAACCGGCGTTATCCATATTATAGGCGAGATCTCCTCCACTGCTCACGTTGACTTTACCTCAACAGCGCGAGAGGTGGTTCGTGATATCGGATACTCAAACCCTGCCTACGGCTTTGACGCCGACAGCTGCGCTGTGCTTGTTTCAATGGACAAGCAGTCGCCCGACATTGCAATGGGAGTAAACGAGAGCTACGAGCTCAAGGACGGCGACGACGACGCAGACAACCAAATCGGTGCCGGCGACCAGGGCATGATGTTCGGCTACGCCTGCGACGAAACTCCCGAGCTTATGCCGCTGCCGATCTCGCTTGCACACAAGCTTGCCGCTCAGCTCACAAAGGTCAGAAAAGACGGTGTTCTGCCCTACCTTCGTCCCGACGGCAAAACTCAGGTGACAGTTGAGTACAACGACGGCAAGGCAACAAGGATCGACACCGTTGTTGTTTCCACCCAGCATGACGAAAACATCAGCCTCAGACAAATTCGCGAGGATTTGATCGAAAATGTAATCAAGCCCGTACTGCCCGAGGAGCTCTTTGATAACAACACAAAGATTTTTATTAATCCCACCGGCAGATTTGTTATCGGCGGACCGGTAGGCGACGCAGGACTGACCGGAAGAAAGATCATCGTAGACACCTACGGCGGTTTTTCACGTCACGGCGGCGGCGCGTTCAGCGGCAAGGATCCGACAAAGGTTGACCGAAGCGCGGCATACTACTGCCGCTACATAGCGAAAAACATTGTTGCAGCAGGACTTGCAAAAAGGTGCGAGATACAGCTTGCCTATGCGATCGGCGTTGCAAAGCCGGTTTCTATCATGGTTGACGCGTTCTCAACCTCAGAATACACAAACGAGCAGCTTTCAAAGGCGGTTGAAACGGTATTTGACTGCCGCCCCAATTCGATCATCAGACAGCTAAAGCTAACCGAAACCAAGTATTATCCCCTTGCAGCATACGGTCACATGGGCAGAGAAGACCTTGACGTTTGCTGGGAGCACACCGACAAAACCAAGCAGCTCAAAGAGGCACTCAAATAATTATACGCCTAATGCAAAAACGCCGACATCGTGTCGGCGTTTTTTATACTAATCTCAGATAAAAAGTGGACAAAGATTTGCGAGGATATTTTACGCAAGACGAGACGAAGGATGCCGCAAGGCTGTCGCCTTGCAAGGACGACAACGAAGTACTGCGGAAAATAGACCGCAAAGATTGTCTATTTTTTATTTGAGTTTAGACCTTGTTTAAAAAATAAATATTGCACAAAAAGAAAAATAACGATATAATCGAGGTATGGGAAAGCACAGATATGAGCTGAAAGACAGCGAATGG
>OMZU01000074.1 GCA_900315605.1 uncultured Eubacteriales bacterium
AGCTCTCAACTCGTTTTGCGGTTGTTCATCTGAGTACGTGACTATAATACACCCTAATCAAGCAAAAGTCAACACTTTTTTGAAAGATTTTTTCAAATCAGAGTCTTGTTTGGATTGTACAATTAACATATTGAATTTTTGTATATATTCACCAACGACTGTAGGGGTACACCCATGTGTGCGACCTCGGAAAGCACGTCGCTAAACAGGGCGCACACGCGGGTGCGCCCCTACATTGAAACTATAGCAATACTAATACAGTCGGGAGCAGACGTATTTTTTAAATAAATTCTATCTCCCCGACCGAAACTCCACACTCCAAACTCCAAATTCCACACTGAAAAGAGCTGTGAAGAAACGGTAAATTGCGTTCTTCACAGCTCTTTTTTAATAATTCAAACTACGGATTTTCATATTTATCCGGATTTAGCAGCAAGTCCATTTCCGGAGAATTGCTGTCCTCCTGAAAGCCTTTTTCGTGCGGATCGCCGCCGTCACGCTCGTGCGGATCTTCGTCCGGATTACTTCCCTCCGTTGGGATTTCCTGAGGGATAGCTAATTTTTGAGAAGCCTCGCCGACCGAGGTGGCCTCTTGTTTTTCGGCGGAGGACGCTTCGTCTATGAAAAACTCCGAGCCCTGGCTGACCTTGCCCTCGGAATACTCTTTGCCGTCTACATAAAGCTTGTGACCGTTCAGCTTTATTGAGTTCTGTGTGCAGGTCAGCGCAGAAATGTAGGAATCCGCAGTCAAGGACCAGGTCGAGCCCTTTTCAAGCTCAACATAAACCTCGCCGTCATAGCCGGTGGGATTGATCGCTCCAGTAAAGCCGGAATAGCCTTTGAGATACAGGTTTAGCGTTGAAATATCGTCAACCAGAATATTGCCGGTTATAGTCTGATTTGAGGCGTTAAGAACGACCTGACCGCCGTTCAGGTCGGGTGTTCCCCAGCCTGACGCAGCAGCTCTCAGGAACACTCCGTCGCCCTCGTTTGTTATTGAAACGTTGTCAAGGTTGATTTCGGTAGAGGTGTTGTTCACAAAGAAAACGTCGCCGTTTTTGTTGACAAGCTTGCCGCCGTTCATCGAAAACGCCGAAAGCCCCTTTTCTGCGTCGCCCGACATGGATTGGTATATCATGACCGCCTGAAAATAATCGGTTTTGTCGCTGTTATGGGTGTTGTTGTCGGCGGTGAGCGTAACGTTGTTGAGCGTTACGGAATTTTTGCCCTCCACAACAACTCCCTGCGAAGCAGCAGAAACCATTTCTGCGTCGCTGACCGTGATATCGGCTGTTGAGTAGATCACCGGAGAGCCTGTGCCGCTTGTTGAATAGTAGCCGCCGCTGACGTTTACAGTTCCGCCGCCGCGATCCGAACGGATAGCCGCCGAAGAATCGCCCGAGGTCTCGATCGTCAGGTTTTTTGCGTTCATCGTGCCGCCGCCCGTTGTCATTATTCCGCCGGAAAAGTTACCCTCGGTTTTGATATAGGAATCGGAAATATTTATTTCGCTTCCGTCTCCGCAGCAAAAAACTCCGTTTGCGTGCTCGCCGTCAGACTTGACGACCATGCTGCTCAGGGTCAGAGCACCGCCGTTTTCGGCAAGGATCGCAGCGTTTTCACCGTAGAAATCCGCTTCGTCACCCTCGGCGTTGCCGGTTTTGGTGACAAAGACCTTGCTGTAATCCAGACTTTCGTCGTCGGCAACGATCGCGTGTCCGCCGTCCTCGTCGTTGGATATGGTATCGTTCACGGTGATATCGCTTTCCGAAAGCCGCTTGGACTGATTCTCTTCCGTTGCGGATTGGTCGGACTGCACGCCGGATGTTACCAAAAAACTATCGTTTTCAGTCGGCTCGCCCTTAGCTCCGCATCCGGCAAAAGTCGCTGTTGCTGCGGAAGCCGTAAGCAGGGAAATGAGGATTATGCAAAGCTTTTTGATTTTGGATTTCATAACGCTTAACCACACTTTCTGTTATTTGAATCATAGCGCAAATTAAAGGACAAGATGTTTGCGGTGGATTGTGCGGTGCTGCCCTTTTTTAAACGGGTCATGAGGTGATATGCTGCTTAGTCAGGCTGCCTCGGTCGGATCACATGCTTTCCGGACAGATGATCTTAAACATAGTCAGCACGTTTTTTATCACGGCTCTCACGCAGCCGCAAAGCGCGAGCCTTGCCTGCGTCAAGCCTTCGTCGTCGCCCTTTACTCGACAGGCGTTATAGAACTTGTGGAACAGCGTTGCAAGCCTTGTGACATAGCGCGTGATTTTGGTTGGGTCGTAATCCTTTGCCGAGCTTATGATCTCGCTTCCATAGAGTGCAAGGTGATTTATAAGCTCCTTTTCTTCGGGAGCTGTCAACAGCGACAGCTCAGCCTCGGTACACTCTCTCGGCAATATTCCGTCCGCCGCAAGTGCCTTGAAAATACTGCAAATACGCGCGTGCGCATACTGAACATAATAAACCGGGTTTTGGTTGTCCTGACTTACCGCAAGGTCAAGGTCAAAGTCCATCTGAGTGTTTGCTTCTCTTGTGTTGAAGAAGAAGCGCGCGCTGTCAACGGGGACCTCCTCAAGCAGATCGCCGAGCTGAATAGCCTTGCCCGTGCGCTTGCTCATTTTTACAAGCTCGCCGCCTCTTACCAGCTTTACGAGCTGCATGAGCACGACCGTCAGCTTTTCGCCGTCATAGCCGATCGCGTCCATCGCGCCCTTCATTCTCATCACGTGGCCGTGGTGATCCGCGCCCCAAATGTCAATAAGCGTAGTAAAGCCGCGGTCAAATTTGTTTTTGTGATAAGCGATATCCGCTGCAAAATAGGTCGGGTTTCCGTTTTGGCGGATCAGCACGTCGTCCTTTAGCTCCAAATTGTCGATATATTCTTGGGTCTTGCCCTCGGCAAGCAGCTTTTTGGTCAGAACCTCCTTGTTCTTGTACCAAACCGCGCCGTCCTGCTCATAGGTGAGCCCCTTTGATTTCAAAAGCTCAACAACAGCCGCAACCTCGCCGCTCTTGTGCAGCTCGCTTTCAAAGAACCACTTGTCATAAGTGATCCTGTATTTTTCCATGTCCTCCTGCATTTTGGAAATATTCTTGGGCAGGGCGTAATCCACAAGTGCCTTTCTGCGCTCTGAGCTGTCGGCGTCCAAAAGCCTGTCGCCGTTCAAAGCGGAATATTCCTTTGCAAGCTCGGTGATGTCCGCGCCCTGATAGCCGTCCTCGGGAAAAACTATCTCGTCGCCCTTATAGATTTGCAGATATCTTGCCTCCAGCGACGCACCGAATTTTTCGATCTGGTTGCCTGCGTCGTTCACA
This sequence comes from uncultured Eubacteriales bacterium, assembly GCA_900315605.1. Classification (GTDB taxonomy): domain Bacteria; phylum Bacillota; class Clostridia; order Oscillospirales; family Acutalibacteraceae; genus Ruminococcoides. Next base: position 3,319 of record OMZU01000074.1, read on the forward strand.
TAAAACTCCCTGTAGGCGCTGTAGCCTGCCTTGTTGAGCACAGCCGCAAGACAGTCGCCCAACGCGCCGCCCCTGGCGTTGCCCATATGCATTGGTCCGGTCGGATTTGCCGAAACAAACTCGACCATAACTTTTTCGCCCTTGCCAAAGTCCGAGGAGCCGTAGCCCTCGGGGTCGGAGATGATCTCTTTGATAACGCCCGAATAAAAGCTGCCCGACAAAAAGAAGTTGATAAAGCCGGGGCCTGCGGTCTCAAAGCGTTCGCACATCGTTCCCTCAAGGCTGAGGTTAGAGGTGATAGCCGCAGCGATCTTGAACGGCGGCATTCTAAACGCCTTTGCGCCTGCCATTGACGCGTTTGTTGCAAAGTCGCCGTTTTCGGGGTTTGCCGGTGCTTCTATAATAAAGTCCGGAAGCTGCGCGTTTGGCAGCTCGCCGTTTTCTATTGCGCGTTCCATTGCCGAAATTATCGCGTTTTTCAGTCCAAGGACTGCCTTTGAATACATATCCATTATTTAAACCTCATTTGCTTGTTTTTCTATATTTATCCTAAAGCTGTTCTCACTTACCATGTCGGAGTTAAAATCCAGAGTGTAGTTTACCTCCAGCATACCTCCGTTTTCGGTCAGGTGGTTTACAAGTGAGCGAGTGAACACCCCTATCGTCATATTCCCCGCAGGCGTGCTGTATATGCACTGATGACGCTTGTTCAGCTCCAAAATCAACTGAGAGCGGATCTCTCCCTTGCGCGAGATCGTCACAATATCTCCGTCAACCTTTATAAGATTGTCATAGTGACTCAGCGGCTCGTCCTGCGAATACTCCTTGTATCCGATAAACCAGCGGTCGCTCTTTTTCATAAATTTTCCGGTGGTGATAACCTCAACGCGGTCGGATTCACCGTCCACAGTTTGCTTTCCGATTATGGAAATAAGAAATTTATCCGTGTTAGCCATTTGTTATGCTTTTTCCTCTCAAAACTGTTCTATATCTATCTGCGTAACGGTGTGCCCCATATCTCTGCCCAAAAACAGCCCCGCAACGCTTTCAAAGCCCTCGGGCGCGTCGCTGACATAAAATTCGGGACTTTTTTGATTCAGAGTTTCGCAGAGCAGATCGTTGTCTGCAAGCACCTTGGCGGCATAAACCGCGGTCTCGCGCCCGGAATCGATCAGCTCCACGCCGCTTCCCATATAGTCTGAAATAGCCTCCTTGAGCAGAGGATAGTGCGTGCAGCCCAAGATCAGCGCGTCGATCCCGTTGAGCTTGAGCTCGCTGAGATATCTTTCAACAACAAGTCTTGTGATCTGGTCCTTCGGGCTGATGACTCCGTTCTCAACCAAGGGAACAAACAGCGGACAAGCCTTTTCAAAAACCTCCAGCTCCGGATTAAGCTTTTCAAGTCTGCGCTTGTAGCTGTGGCTGCCGATAGTCGCCGAAGTGCCCAAAACGCCGATCCTGCCGTTTTTTGTCTTGCGAACGGCTGCAAAGGCAGTGGGATTCACGACCCCGGTGTACGGAACGGGAAGCCCCTCCTCCAGCTCCACGCCGGCGACCGAGCTCACGGTTCCGCAGGCGGCAACGATCATTTTGACCTTGTGCTCCAGCAAAAATGCAGCGTCCTGAAACGCATATTTCTTGATTGTTTCGCGACTTCTGGTTCCGTAGGGAACCCTGCCGGTATCGCCGAAATAAATGATTTTCTCGGTCGGAAGCACGCGCATAAATTCCTTGACCGCGCTGAGACCTCCCAAGCCCGAATCAAAAACTCCGATGGCATTGTCGGATTGCATGGCAAAACCTTCTTTTTCTAATAATATACATCGTTTATCATACCATAATAAGCAATTTGTTTCAAGGGGTGAAGCTAATTATAGGAATATTTCTGTTTTCATCTCGGCATTATATACAAAAATTTAGTCTTTAGTTTATGCAATTCAAACAAGGCTCCGATTTGAAAAAAACTTTCAAAAATGTGTTGACTTTTTCGTATTTAGGGTGTATCATAGTCACGTACTCAGATGAACAACCGCAAAACGAGTTGAGAGCTGAGTGCAAAAACAAAACAGAAACAAAAACAAACAACAAAAGGAAAACAAACAAAAAAACAAAAGGAAAATTAAAGGAGAAATCAATCATGACAAAATCAATCAAAACAAGAATCATCAGCATCGCAACAGCAGCTCTTATGACACTTTCTG
>OMZU01000069.1 GCA_900315605.1 uncultured Eubacteriales bacterium
AGTGTGCATACTGACGTATGGATACTGATTTTTGGGCAGTCTGACGGAATAATATGCAAGCAAGGCGTGCGCCATGAATTGTGCGGTGTTGCCTTAACATTTTGTAGGGGCGACCATTAGTCGCCTGTACACCAAACGCTTATATTATATAATGTTCTATAGGTGAACAAAAGTTCCTAAAATAAAATGATGTAATTCAAAGGTTCGTTCCGAGGCGACCAATGGTCGCCCCTACAACCTAAAAAGGTTAAATTCAGCTAAAAATATATTTATCCGGTCAGGAACATTTGTGTTTTTCAAATTTATTCTATCTTACCGACCATAATTGTCTATTGATCTATTCTCTGCATTTAAGGTAAATCACCCCCAAGGGCGGCAGCGTAAGCTCCAAGCCTTGGCTATATCCGTGAATTTTCATAGGAATCGGCTTGATTCCCAATCCGTTAGTTATGCCTGAGCCGCCGAATTCAGCGTCGTCTGACGAAAAAATTTCATCATACAAGCCGTTTTTCGGCACACCGACATAATATTTTTCGTGAGTTTCGGGTCTGAAATTACATACCGCGATAATTTCGTTTCCGTCGCTGTCTGTTCTCTTAAAAGCAATAACGCTGTTTGTATAGTCGTCGTGATGAATCCAGTCAAAGCCCTTCCAAATCGTGTCCAGCTCAAAGAAGGGTCTGTTTTCAAGATAAAACTTGTTGATTTTTTTGAAAAAGGTCTCAAGCTGCTTGTGCCTCTTGTTTGAAAGCAGCCCCCACTGCAAAACGCCCCTTGCGTCCCATTCGTCGTACTGACCGATCTCGGTTCCCATGAACACCAGCTTTTTGCCGGGGTGCGCGTACATATAGGTGATGAACGCCCTCAGTCCGGCGAATCTTTCGTCCTCCTCGCCGGGCATTTTGCTTATCAGCGAGCCCTGACCGTGAGCAACAACGTCGTGAGAAAGCGGAAGCAGATAATTCTCCGAAAACGCATAGAAAAAGCTGTAGGTAAGGTTGTCGTGGTTAAAGGGTCTCCACCGAGGATCGAGCGACATATAATGGATCATGTCCTTCATCCAGCCCATGTTCCACTTGTAGTCAAAGCCAAGACCGCCGTCCTCGACCTTTCGCGTGAGCTTTGGCCAGGCGGTGTTTTCCTCGGCAAAGATCAGCGAACCGGGGCATTCCGAATGTATAGCGGAATTGAGCCGCTTTACAAAATCGATCGCCTCAAGGTTTTCCTTGCCGCCGTATTTGTTTGGCTCCCACTCTCCCTCGGATTTTCCGTAGTCCAAAAACAGCATGGAAGAGAGCGCGCCTACTCTGAGTCCGTCAAGGTGAATCTTGCCCAGCCAGAAATTGGCGGAGGAAATCAAAAAGCTGATGACCTCGCTCCTTTCAAAGTTGAACAGGCAGGTTCCCCAGGAGCTTCTTTCGCCAAGCATTGGGTCGTCGCTTTCAAACAGCGACGTTCCGTCAAACTTGACCAAGCCGTGAGTGTCCTTTGGAAAGTTTGAGGGGACCCAGTCCATGATAACGCCGATGCCTGCCTGATGCAGCTTGTCCACAAAATGCATGAACTCGGACGGGTTGCCGTAGCGCGAGGTGGGCGCAAAGTAGCCTGTGGGCTGATATCCCCAGCTTCCGCCGTAGGGGTGCTCGGTGATCGGCAAAAGCTGGATATAGTTGTAGCCCATTTCGAGCAGATACGGGATCAAAAGGTCGGTTAGCTCGGTGTAGGTGTACAGTCCGCCGCCCTCCGGTCTCCGCCACGAGCCAAAGTGGAGCTCGTATATATTCATCGGGTATTTCAGCGTGTCACGCGTTTTTTGGGTCTCGCGCCACTCGCTGTCGCCCCACTGATATTCCTCAATATCAAAAACTATCGAAGCGTTGTCGGGTCGCCTTTTGTTAAAATAACCAAAGGGATCCGCCTTTTGGATTTTTTCATGCCATGGGGTCTCTATGCAGAATTTGTAGCTTGTGCCGCAATCTGCCGTTTCAACAAACAATTCCCACGAGCTGCTGTCCAACCTTCTCAAATAATGAGAATCCTCGTTCCAGTCGTTGAAGCTTCCTGACACCGAAACGCTCAGCGCATTTGGAGCCCAGACTCTGAACACAATGCCGTTGCGTCCGTCGCGCTGCACCGGATGCGCTCCGAATATTTCATATGCGCGAACGTTTTCACCCTTGTAAAAAAGACTTAGAGCCTCTCTTACCTCGTCTGCGCTGTAGTCCATATTCACACCCCACTTTTTGATAAACGATCATGTATCGATAAATAAATGCAGTAATTCTATTCTACAATTCTTCTATTATATATAATAACAAAATAATATGTTGATTTCAAGCAAATTCAGAAAATTTATAACAAATTTTTCGTGTATTTTTGATAAAATGCACCGGTTGCGTTCTATTTTCGCTCGTTGCGCCGTTTATTCGTCTTAATTTTAATCAACAAAAGTCTTGACAAGTTCGGATTTGAGAATATAATATATAATGAAAACACAGCAAAAGCGTGTGTTTTTAATGAATTATCTTCGGGGCGGGGTGAAATTCCCCACCGGTGGTTACAGCCCACGAACAAGCCATGCCGCATTATCGGCGTCGCTTGCCGAGCCTGTGAAATTCAGGAGCCGACGGTACAGTCCGGATACGAGAGGATAAGTCGCGCGAACAGCCGCGCGGTTTTGTCGTTATGTCCCGTTGCCAAGGCAGCGGGCTTTTTCTTTTCGGAAAGCAAGGTGTTTCACGCCTTCGTTCCCTTAGATTAAAAAAGGAGTAATCAACATGGCAGTGGCAAACAATCAAAAAACAATGACAACCAAGCTTACGGTAGCGGCAATGCTTACGGCGGTAGCGGTAGTATTGCAGTACATCGAGTTTTCGATTCCGATAGTTCCGTCGTTTTTGAAGTTCGATTTTTCGGACTTGCCGGAGCTTATCGGAGCCTTTGTGCTGGGACCCCTGTGGGGAGTTATCATCTGCTTCCTCAAAAACCTGATCCATATCCCGTTCGGAACATCGGGAAGCATCGGCGAGCTTTCAAACTTTATTCTCGGCGCGTCGCTTTCGCTCACCGCAGGACTTATCTATAAGTACAACAAAACCAAAAAAGGCGCGCTTGCCGCCTGCATCATCGGCTCGCTCGTAATGGCGGCGGTCAGCCTGCCGGTCAATTATTTTGTGGTATATCCGGCATATGCGGCTATGTGGTTCGGCAACGATATGAACGCGATCGTAGCAATGTACAAAACGCTCCTGCCTTCTTCCGACACCCTGCTCAAATCGCTTTTGATTTTCAATTTGCCGTTCACCCTCGGCAAGGGTCTTATAGTTTCGATCATCACAATGTTTATCTACAAGCCGCTTTCTAACCTGATCGTAAAGATGAACAATTCGTTTTCAAAGAAAAAGGCCGCCTGAAATAAACTTGCAAATCATTTAATTTAGCGACCTGCTCATTTCTAGGTCTGGTAAAGCTTATCAAAGCTATTAAATCTTTTCTTCTTTTATAGCTTTGAGATAAACAACTTATATATACAGCTCTTTCAAGGTTATCATATCAATTCTTATTTGATTAACTTTTGATAAAGTTTCAGCACAAAAAAGGATTTAAGGTATAATTCATGGGATTTATTGAAGCTAAATGTAAAAACTGCGGTGGAAAAATAACACTTGATGAAAATTTGACAAAAGGAGTATGCGGCTACTGCGGTACTGAATTTGTCAAGTCTGATGTTATAGTAAACAACAATTATTCTATTGAAAATGCGACTGTAGTGCTAAACAATGATAATTTAGTTGAACAGCAGCTTATTAATGCAGAAACTTATCTTACAGAGCTGAAAGATTACGATAAAGCACTTGAATGTTATCTTTCGGTTACAGAAGCAAGAGCGAATGATTATCGTGGCTGGTGGGGAATTGTCCGTACACTTACAAAAGAATTTACATTCAAGGATAATACCAAAAAAGAATATCAGGAGTGTAAGCGGTATGCCGAAAATGCACTAGGTCTTATGACCGACAGCAAAAAAGATGAATTAAAAAAAATTTGGGAGGCTTACAGTCTTGAGGAAGAAGAACGTTTTAGTCGTGAAGCTAAAGAAAAAGCTGAACTAGAGCTTCAGCTTAAAACAGCCGAGGAAAAAAAGAAAAAACTAAACACAGTCAGGAGAATAGCCGCAGATATAATATCTGTTGTGATTAATTTATCTTTCGTATTATATATTTGTACGCACGACCTATCTGTTCTTGCATCTAATGAATGGCTTTCGCTTGCATTTATAGGAATAGCTCTAGCAATTAATTCTGCTGTAGCTGTTGTTTTGGAATTGATTATAGGGCGTTCACCAGAATGCTTCATTTTTCAGGCACTCGCAACGGCGGCTGTTCTGATAAATTTACTCTTTAGTCTTCTGTCAGGAATATCTTTCGGATTTGCAGAAATAATACTTGCCGTTATTTTAATAGTTGCCGCTATATTGGTGTTTATTATCTGTGAAATTTTTCCTTACACTGTTTTCAAACGCATCAGAAAATAATATGGAAAAGAAAATTTTTTCTGCGTTGTTTTATCAAATGTTATCATAAAAACATGAATCACGAAAAATTGATAACATTGAGAAACATAGTATTTACAACTTTGCATAAAACGATGAAACAAACAAATTTTAGGCGTGAGTATACTGATTGCTTTGAAACAAGGCTTTAATAAATCAATTTATTTTTCAGGAACCATTTTCTGATTGCGATATTTTGTTAATGTAACGTTATACAAAACTTAAATATCAGATATCGGCATTGCCGGGCAGCCGAGGATTAGATTTAATCCGAGCCTTCTGCCCGTCAAAAAAGCTTGACAGTTTTAAAAACAATGCTATAATTATATCGAAGAGAAATAAAGGGAAGCTCTCAAATTTTTTGTGCTGCGGTTTAGAAGCACGACAAAAAGTTTTAGAGGATCCCCAAACAGAGTAGAGATCCGCGCGTTGCGCCCTTGGGTGCTCAGTGTTTTTCGGACGGGGAGTTGCCGAAAAAACGAAAGAACGTTTTCTGCGGTGCGTATCTCGCATCCCGCTGTTATCAGGAAATTTCGGCGGACTTTTTGTCCGCCTTTTTCTTTGGCGGAGTCAGGAGGTTATTATGTCACAAATCAAACGTCTGTCCAACTCAGCTCTTGAACTCAAATCCGTATACGGACTTGCGGTTGCGGCAATGCTGCTTGCGATCCGCGTTGTGCTGGGGCTGTTTGCCAACGCAACCCTGCCGATGTTCGGCAACACCGTCAAGATAAGCGCGGCGTTTTTGCCGATCGCCGCCGCAGGTGCTTTGCTCGGTCCTGTTCCGGCGATGCTTGTGGGAGCCTTGGGCGACGTGTTGTCGTATATTATAAGCCCAAGCGGAGCGTACATTCCGGGCTTTACGATCAGCGGCGCGCTGACCGGACTGATCTACGGCTTTGCCTTTTACAAAAACAAGATCACCATTCCCCGAGTTGTCGGCGGCTGGTTCGCCAATATGCTGCTGGTTGAGACCTTTTTGGCTGCGTTTTGGTTCTATGAGTTTTTTAACCCCGGTTTTCAAACTCCGTACACAACCTTTCTTGTTACTCGTTTCATAAGCGTTGCCATAAAATGTATTCCCGAGATCCTGCTGATTTTTGTTACAGGCAAGCTTTTGGGAAACGTCAGCAAGCTTGACAAGCAGCACAAAGCAGCACCCGACCCACATGCTTAGATAATAAATGCATTAAAACGCCGACGCATTGTACGCCGGCGTTTTTTAGAGCATAAAGGCTCATTTGCCAACGGCTTTCTCGCTCACATATCCAAACTGTGCCGATACGATAATGATAACCATGTTCAAGACGGGATGCGCAATTTCATATAAAAATCGAGTAGGAGGCTGCCCATTAATTGAGCAGCCGACCTCTCACACCACCGTGCGTACGGTTCCGTACACGGCGGTTCAATAGTTTGAGTGCAGT
>OMZU01000052.1 GCA_900315605.1 uncultured Eubacteriales bacterium
AATTTATATTTCTATCATCTGCATGCCTGCTATTCGATATTTCAAAATTTCTTTTGTGCAGGTATACAATTTTTTGTTGTTCTGAATAGTTACAATTATTTTATATAATATAAAAATAGAAATGAGGTTTAACTATGAAAAACAAAATTTTTAGTTTAAGTTTTATTATGTTGTTAATCGTATTTTCAGCTTTCTCTCTTACCGTTTATGCTGCGAGTGATACATATTATTCTACTCTTGCTTTTCAAGGAGAACATAGTGGTCCAACACGAACATACACACATAAAAATATTTCATATTCAGCTTCCGCATATAATACTCTTGGCGGAAAAACCGTTACCGCTAATTCTAGCTATCCTAAAACTTATACGGTTTCTCTCTATAGAAAAACTGTATGGTTCACATCTGAAAAGATTGGAAGTAAAGATCTTAGTCGATATCAATACGGTTCAGCTTCATGGACAAATGTTGGTGCTGGAGATTATTACTTCTATTTTAAAAAAGCGCGAGATGGAGTCAATGTTAATTCTAACAATGTTGTTATGAAAGGATACTAATGATTACATACGAATTAGCGATATTGCTTGGGGTAATTCTTTTAATTGCATATATTATTTATGCCATAATTTTGAAACGTAGTATTAAAAGAATAATTGTAAACTGTATTTTTATTGCTTATTTAATTGGCGTAGCCATTGTTACTTTATTTCCAATAGTTTATGATGATCCAGTTGAATATACGGATATTATAACATGGTATAATTTCATACCATTTAAAACAATTTCATCAGCATTTCATAACGGAATAACTGCAACTGCTGTCACACAGATAATTGGTAATATTATCATGTCTGTACCCTTTGGAGTAATAGTATTAATGCTTTTTAATATCCCACAATGGTGGAAAAAATTGTTAATTGCATTATCGTTTACTGCATCAATTGAGTTAATTCAAATGTTGATTGGAATGGCAATTGGCAATATGTACCGAAACATTGATATTGACGATATCATCCTTAATCTGTTAGGAGTGATTATCGGCTATGGTATATATGCTATTATCCCACAAAAGATAAAACAATTATAATACAAATGATTTAATAGGTTAATACATTTAAAATTGTATATAAGCTTATTACTTAACCTTTTCATAAAAAGAAGCCGATCCGTAATTATCGCGGATCGGTTTCTTCTTTGTTTATGAAATCGCAAAATAAAACTTTTGACCTCGCCGTTGATGATGCTCAACGAACAATCGAAGGCTTTCAAAGGTGAGACTTAAAAAATCTGCGCTCGGATTTTCCAACATTGCCGTATGGCTCAAGCTCCGCAAGGTAAAGCTGGATATTTGTCGCGTCGTTTATTGTCGGCTTTGCGTCTGCGTCGCAAACCCTCAGCGCGATTTTTCCGTCGTCCTCGATCAGGCTTGCAAGCAGCTCCTGAACCAAGGTTGCGTCCATAATATCAATATAGTCGTCGCCGTCTGAGTCGCCGATCAAAACATCCTCAACGGAATTGTCAAAATATCCGTCGAGCCATTCGTTGCGCTGCCTGTACCAGTCCTTGAGAAAATCAAAATTCTCGCCGTAGGTCGGCGCAGCCCTGCGCTGATAGTTGATCCAAGCCTTTTTTATATCCCAGCCTGCTTCGCCGAAGTTTTTGTCAAAAATATCTCCGTAACGCTCACGTAATCTATCCATCAGACCGCCCTGAGCGTAAACATCCTGAATATGATTCTTGTTTTCGCGATAGACCCTCTCAGCCTCAACATAGAACCAATTGTGCTTGCACATAAACTGATAGATGTTCTTGTCGTTTGCAAAAAGTCCCTCGATCGCGTTTGATCTTATTGAACGCTGGGTGTCCTGGGAATTGCACGCCGATACGTCGTAGTCCCACGGAGGACCCGCAAAAAGCTTTCCGTCCTTGTAATAGAAGAAAACCGAGGTCGAATCAAAGTCAAAGGGCTTGACAAATTCGTTGAACACATAGAATTTGGCAAAGGAATCAACATCTACCTTCTGCTCGATCTCCTCGCGCGTGCCGTTTTTCATGGTTTCAAAAATGTCATTGAGCGTGCCCTCAATGTATTCAAGCTGTTCCTCACTCGGCTCCTCCGGCTCGGAAACGATCATTCTTACACCGTGACATTTGATGTAGGTCACATCGTCCTCGACGCGCGTATTTTCAAATTCGAGCAAAAAGTCTTTTTTTCCGCCGTTGCTCTTTATGTCAATGTCCACCCTGTCAACGCCCTGCTGAACAGGCTCATAAAGGGTGTAGCAGCCGCGGTAGGAGCCGTCGAGCCAAAGCTCAACGAATCTTTGGTTTGAGGTATATTCAATACCCATTTTTTGGGCGGTGTCGAACGCAACATAGTTTCTGAGCAAGGTCGGGTCAAACAGGTTTGCGATCAATGCCCATTTTTTGCCGCTGCCCATACCGAGAACATTCTTTTTTGAGCTGAACTTGATGGTAAAGGGCTTTTTCTGCATCCAATAAAGTGCCGTGGTGTTGCCCCTGACCTTGATCTGTGCGCTGTCAGACAAAACCGAACCGTCGGCGTCGGTGATCTCGACTTGTGCGTTTACGTAGCCGTCCTCCTTCAACAGTGTGGTTCCGTTTCCGAACTCGGTGTTGATAACGATTTTTGCTGCCTCGGGAAATTCCTCCTCGTCGTCCCCTGCTGCAAACGCCGTGAAGCTCAGGCTGACTGTTGAAGCGATCAAAATCGCCGCACAGAGCAGAAGCGAAACGCCTTTTTTCATTAATTTTGTAACCATTTCAATACTCCTTTTTTTCGGCGGTCCCGCCTTAATAATTATCCAGAAAGCTGTGCTCAACGCCGCCCGACTTGTAGCCCGCAAAGGTGTCAAGACAAACGGAGTGAACGCTGCTGAACAGACTTTTTTCAATGTTAGGATTGGTTTTTTTCAGCTCCTTTATGAGCAGCTTTATCTCCTGCCGCTTTGAGCTGCCGGCTTCAAACTTTTCTCTCTCGGTCACACGGCAGGCGCACTGAATGAACTCAAGCTGGTTGTATCTTGCCCAGGCGATAATGTCGTCCTCGTGGATACGATACATCGGACGGATCAGCTCCATGCCCTCAAAATTGGTGCTGTGGAGCTTTGGCGGCATCGACTGGAGCTGCGAGCCGTAGAACATACCCAAAAGCGTGGTTTCTATCACGTCGTTAAAGTGATGACCCAGCGCGATTTTGTTGCAGCCGAGCTTTTTTGCCTGGCTATAGAGAAAGCCTCGCCTCATTCTTGCGCAAAGATAGCAGGGAGATTTTTCTGTTTTTGCGGTAACATTAAAAATATCGGTTTCAAAAACCGTTATCGGCACGTTGAGCAGCCGCGCGTTTTCTTCGATTTTGCGGCGATTAGCCTCGTTGTAGCCGGGATCCATCACAAGATAAACCAACTCAAAATTGACGTGGCTGTATTTTTTCAGCTCCTGCATCAGCTTTGCCATTAGCATTGAATCCTTGCCGCCGGAAATGCAGACCGCTATTTTGTCGCCCTCGTTGACGAGCTCGTATTCCTTTAGCGCGATTATAAACTGATTCCAGATCTGTTTGCGATATTTTTTGATTATGCTTCGTTCCACCTGCTCGTGCTTCAAAAGCTCTCTGCCCATGATCTCACCCCGCAATTTGATTGATTTTTATATTTATGTTATAATGTTTTAAAAATGAAAGGAAATGCCGACGCTGCGCGCCGGTTCGGCTGAATAATATGAAAATATATCTTGCAAGCCCGTTTTTTAACGACGAGGAACTGAAAAATATTGAAAGAGCAGAAAACATCCTTATGTCGCGCGGCTTCAGCGTTTTCAGTCCCAGACTTAACGAAATCAAAACCGAAGAAAATTCTCAGCAGTCGTGGTGGTCAAGAGAAACCTTTATGAACGACAAGCGGTTTATCGACTGGGCGGACTGCGTTGTTATGCTTTATTACGGCAACTACAGCGACAGCGGCACGGCATGGGAATGCGGCTACGCCTACGGAACAAACAAGCCGGTCGTGGTGGTTCACCTGGGCGAGGCTTCAAACCTTATGGTCCACGAGGGCTGTCACTCAAACATCAGTTTTGACGAGCTTGAAGAATATGATTTTGAAATGATGCCGGCAAAGCCGTACAAGGGAAAAATGTTCTAATGAAAATCAAGCCTTTTATCGCCGCCGCTGCGATCATTTTTGTGCTGGGGATCGTCGGGAGCATTTTTGCTCTGACTTCCTCACCTAAAAATACTGTCCGGATCTCACAGGACGGCAAGATACTTTACACGATCGATCTGTCCGTCGCAAGGGATGAAGAATTTGGGATAAAATGCAGCGAGGGCACGAACACAATTGAGATCAGGGACGGCAAAATCCGCGTTCGCGACGCCGATTGTCCCGACAAAACCTGCGTAAAAACCGGTTGGCTCAGCTCGGCGGCAATGCCGATCGTCTGCCTTCCGCACAGGCTTGTCATTGAATTTTGCGAAGAAAGCGGCGTTGACGCCGTGACGAGGTGAATATGAAAAAAGCAAAGCGGATCGCCGAGCTTGGAGTGCTGACGGCTCTTGCGCTTATCATGTTTTTTGTTGAGCTGCAAATCCCGAACCCCTTTCCCATTCCGGGAATAAAGCTCGGACTTGCAAATATAGTGACCGTCTATGCGGTTTACCGCTACAAGGCATGGGAAGCCGCGGCAGTGGCGGCGGTCAGGATAACGCTCGGCTCGGTTTTTGCCGGGAACGTTTCCGCGCTGCTCTACAGTGCGGCAGGTAGCGCGCTGTGCATATTTGGAATGGTCATCCTCAAACGCTATATTGACGAAAAGCACCTTTGGCTCGCAAGCGTTTTCGGCGCGGTTTTGCACAATACAGGGCAAATCCTTGCGGCTTGCTTGCTCCTGCAAACTCCTCAGATTTTTGCCTATTATCCGTTTTTGATAGTCTCGGGCTGTCTTGCCGGAGGCTTTACCGGGCTGTGCGCTCAGCTTGTTATCAACAGGCTGGACAAAATAAAAATGCATCCTAACCGGTGACACAAAACTACCTGCTAATAATACCACATTATCGCCGTCCAAACAAGCTTTTATTATACACAGCAAAAAAATAGCAGAAACATTTGGGTAACAATCTGAGTTTTGCTTGCAATTGCTTGCAAATTCTTGCGATATATGCTATAATAATCACGGTAGCACCGCACAATACACCCAAATTGTGCAGTATTGCTTTACATTATTTTTAGAGGAGAGAGAGATCATGGCAAAAACAGAAGCAGTTTACGCCAGAATAGACACGAATCTAAAGCATAAAGCGGAAGGTGTGCTTTCAAAGCTGGGGATTTCTCCTTCAAGCGCGATTCAAATGCTGTACAGCCAGATTGTTTTACAGCAGGGTATGCCGTTTGAGAGTAAGCTTCCAAAGCGTAAGCCTGTCGCGTTAGCTTCACTTTCGCAGGACGAGCTTGACGCAGAATTACTCAAAGGCATTAATTCGCTGAAAAACGGTGAGGCTATTTCGGCAGACGAAGTAGACCTTGAATTATCGGAGCTTTACAAATCATGACTTTGACAGAATGTAAGGTTGTCTATTCTCCCGAAGCGGTTGAGGATTTAAAGTCGATATACAGATATATAGCTATAGATTTTTATCAAACTGAATTATAAGAGGCTTTATAAAAGCAATACCGCATGATTTGGGCACGCTCCGAATTGTGTGGCGTTGCTTTTTTGATTTTTATTGAATGTTAATAAAAATTGCAATTCACTTTTGTTAAAAACAAGAATTGCTGAATTTTGGTAATATTGTTATAATAAATATGCTTTATTATACTAAAGAGAGGTAATTTTATGAAGAAAAAAATCATTAGCGCGGTTGCCGCTGCGCTGAGCGTTATGCTCGTTTCGGCGGTGGTCGTATCAACAGCATCCTATGCCGGTGCAGCAGAAACCTATGATGGTTCGGTATCGGCAACAGACCAATACGGAAACGAATATATCGAAACCTATCCCTATACCTTTCAGCAGGCTCCGACGTTTCCGCCCGAACCCGAACAACCGTTTTCCTACACTGTTAAGTCGGACGGCACAGCCGCAATCACAGATTATACCGGTCGCGGCGGTCATGTTGTAATTCCCGAGAGAATTGACGGCCACCTAGTTACCGAAATTCGTGATTACGCGATTTCTTATTTTGTTCCCTGCGGAACAATGATGCTTGAATGGGAAATGACCTACGGTGAGCCTTATCCGATTGACGAAATTTACTCAGTCACGATCCCTCCGACTGTAACTCAGATGGACTACGAAGCAGTTGGCTTCTACCAAGACGGCGTTGAAATGCGCTTCCACAAGATCGAAGATTTTACGATTTACGGCAAAAAATATTCAAGAGCGTATTTTTACGCAATTGACAACGGCTTCAGCTTTGTTGAAACAGAGGACGACCAGGGCTCAACAAATCATTGCACCGAGCAGGATCCTCAGCCTTATTCCTACCCCGACAATCAGGGCTCGACAAATCACTGCACTGAGCAGGATTCTCAGCCTTATTCCTACCCCGATAATCAGGGCTCAACAAATCACTGCACTGAGCAGGATCCTCAGCCTTATTCCTATCCCGATAATCAGGGCTCGACAAACCACTGCACCGAGCAGGATTCTCAGCCTTATTCCTACCCCGATAATCAGGGCTCTACAAACCACTGCACTGAGCAGGATACTCAGCCTTATTCTTATCCCGACAATCAGGGCTCGACTAATCACTGCACAGAACAGGATTCTCAGCCTTATTCTTATCCCGATAATCAGGGCTCTACAAACCACTGCACGGAACAGGATTCTCAGCCCTACTCTTATCCCGATTATCCCATAGCAACAACAGGAGTTTCCCCGGTTGGAGTGCTCGGCGACGTTGACAGCGACGGCGTTCTGACGATTTCGGACGCTACTATGATCCAATTCAGGCTGGCATATTTTGTCACCTTTACCCAGGCACAGGAAAAGCTTGCCGACTATGACGGCGACAAAACCGTGAGCATCAAGGATGTTACAAAGATCCAGTATAAGCTTGCCGGTTTGGAATAATTAAAAACAAATGCACAAGAGCGTATCCGGAGCAAATCCGAATACGCTCTGTTTTTTTATTGTATTACTTACGACCAGTTGAGCGTGTCGTTATAAACGTTGATATAATCCTGAGCCGAACGCTCCCAGCTGTTGTCGCTCATCATTGCGCGCCACATAAGCTGGTGCCAGCCTGCGTCGTCCTGGATTCCCCACAACGCACGGCGAACTGCATTCTGCATATCCGCAGTGTAGTAGTTCTTAAAGGTAAAGCCGTTGCCGTAGTTGTCTGCGCTGTCGAACACAGAATCCTTCAAGCCGCCAACCTCGCGAACAACGGGGATAGTACCGTAGCGAAGAGCTATCATCTGAGAAAGTCCGCAAGGCTCCTGAGCCGAAGGCATGAGGAAGATATCCGCGCCGGAATAGATCTTGCGCGCAAGCTCGGGAACAAAGCCGTGACAGAAGCAAAGTCTGCCGGGGTATTTGCCCTGCATATAGTTGAAATAATCCTCGTATTCCTTGTCGCCCGAGCCGAGGATCACAAACTGCATGTTCTCGGTGTTCATAAGTTCCTCAAGACCCATTCTTACCAAATCAAGTCCCTTGTGCGCAACAAGACGGGTCACCATTGCAACGATCGGGATATCCCAACGCTGCTCAAGGCAAAGTCTCTCCTGAAGTCTGCGCTTGCACTCGCCCTTGCCGCTCATGTCCTCCTTGGTATAGTTGCAATAGATCTGATAGTCGGTTGCAGGGTCGTAGCTTGCCGGGTCGATTCCGTTTTTGATGCCGCAGAGCTTGTAGTGACGAAGGTTGAGCTCGTCATGAAGTCCCCAGCTGTACCACGGGTCTTTGATTTCGGCAGCGTAGCTTGGCGAAACCGTTGAAACTCTGGTTGAGGTCTCGATCGCACCCTTCATCATATTGAGCTTGCCGTTCATCTCCAAGATCTTGGTCTCGCTTGCCGGAATACCGACGCACTCGGTGTTGACCTCCCAGCCGTACTCGCCCTGATACTGGATATTGTGGATCGTAAACAGGCTCTTGATGTTGTAGTACCAGGGTCTGTGCGAATAGAAAAGATAGTAATAAACCGGAACAAGTGCGGTCTGCCAGTCGTTGCAGTGGATCATGTCGGGATGAAAATCGATGTACGGAAGCATCTCAAGGATCGCGCGCGAGAAAAATGCGAATCTCTCGGCGTCGTCGTAATGACCGTACAGCGTGCCGCGCTTGAAATAGTACTCGTTGTCGATAAAGTAGTAGGTGCAGTCGTTCCACCTTGCCCAAAACAGTCCGCAGTACTGGTGACGCCAGGCAACCGGAACGGTAAAGTTTGTGATAAAATTCATCTGATTTTTAAGATCCTGCGGGATCGTTCCGTAGAGCGGAACAACGATTCGGCAGTCCTGACCCTTTCTGCAAAGGGTATGAGGCAGGCTTCCGGCAACATCGGCAAGTCCGCCGCTGCCGCAGAAGGGATTAGCCTCTGACGCACAAAATAAAACTCTCATATTAAAATTCCTCCGTTAAACCACTGATTTTTTTGCTATATAGATAGGATACGAATCAAAGCCCATCAAGGCTCTGCCATCCTTGATCGTAACATCCTTGTCGATAATGACGTAGTTGAGATTTGTACCGTTACCGATTTTTGTGTCCTGCATAACGATGCAATTGCTCAGCTTTGCGCCCTTGCCGACATAAACGCCCTTTGAGATCACACAGTTTTCAACTTCGCCGTCGATGATGCAGCCCTGGGCGATTATTGAATTTCTGACCTTGCTTTTCAGCCCGTATCTTGACGGAGCGTCGTCTCTGACCTTTGTATAGATCGGTCGCTTGGGATTGAACAGCTCGTCTCTGACTTCCTTTTTCATAAGATCCATATTAAAATCAAAGTAATCGTTTTTTGAGCTGATCGCCGCACAGTAACCGCGGTTTTCGTAAGCAAACACCCTGTATCTTCCGATTATGCTCTGCAAAAGCCTCTTTCCGTCAAGCTCATTAAGACTCAGAGCGTTTTTGATCTCACGAACAAGCAAGGACTTGCTCAAGAGCACCGCACCGTAAACCTGATTAACTACCTCGTCGGTGTTGTCGGGTCTGACAAGGATCTGACTTACTCTTGCGTTCTCGTCAAAATCGATCGTGATCGGGTGATTATATCCCTTTGGAACAACGCCGTTTTTGTAGACCAAGGTGATGTCGGCGTTTTTCTTTGAATGAAAATCAAACAGCGGTGAATAATCAAAGTTTGTGACGATATTGCCGGGGTCGAGCATTACGTATTCCTCGCGGCAATGCTCAAGATAGCCGTGCATATTGTAGATGGTTTCGATATAATTTGAGAAGCCCTTGCCGCCGTAGGGTGTGAGAAGGGTCAGGTTGCTTCTTCTTTTTGACAGATCATACGCGCTGCCCGAGCCAACGTGGTCGGTGAGCGAGAGAAAATTTTTCTCTGCGACTATACCAACGTTGTTGATGCCCGAATTTGACATGTTTGACAGCACAAAATCCACCAGCCTGTATTTTCCGCCAATAGGTATGCTGGCGGTTGTTCTTGAGGACGCAAGCTCGGCAATTTGCTTTTCCAGCGTTCCGGCAAAGATAAAGCCCAAAACATCGTTACTTCTCATTTGACGCCACCTCCGTTTCGCTGTCAATCATTTCTTTTGCCTTTACAACTCCGTTTTCGGGGATAACGGTGTTCGCGCCTATAACTGCAATTCCCCACGCATCCTTTTCGTCAACGTTTTCGGGAGTTGAGCCGACTTTAGCGTTTTTGCCGATGACGGTGTTTTCCGCAACTATCGCGAACTGAACGTTCGCGCCTTCTTCAATAACCGCACCGGGCATAATGATCGAGGAATTGACCGTTGCTCCCTTGCCGATTTTTACTCCTGCAAACAAAATGGAAAATTCCAGATTTCCGTAAACCTCGCAGCCGTCGGCAACAAGAGAGTTTTGAACGTTCGCCTCGTTTGCTACATAATGCGGCGGCATCATCGGGTTTCTTGAATAAATATCTCTGAGGTCAAGCGTCGTGTTGGGGTCGAGCAGATCCATGTTTGCCTCCCAAAGGCTGTCAATCGTTCCGACGTCCTTCCAGTAACCGGAGAATGGATAAGCATACATTCTTTCACCGGCAGCAAGCATTGCCGGAAGAACATCCTTACCAAAATCGTGGCTTGAGCCTTCTTTGATTTCGTCCTCCTCAAGATATTTTTTCAGTTCCTTCCAGCTGAAAATATAGATGCCCATAGAAGCGTTTGTGCTCTTTGGGTGCTCCGGCTTTTCATCAAATTCATAAATCTCGCCGTCGTCATAGGTGTTAAGAATACCAAAGCGCGAAGCTTCATCAATCGGAACGTCAATAACCGCAATTGTACAAGCGGCGTTCTTGCCCTTGTGAAAATCGAGCATTTTGTTGTAGTCCATTTTGTAGATATGGTCTCCCGAAAGGATCACAACATACTCGGGGTCATATCGCTCGATGTAGTTAATATTCTGAAAAATAGCGTTGGCTGTACCCGAATACCAGTCCGCGCCCTTGATTGCCTGATAGGGGCTAAGGCAGTTTACGCCGGAATGCATTCCGTCAAGATCCCAAGGCTGACCGTTGCCTATGTATTCGTTGAGGATCAGCGGCTGATACTGGGTCAAGATGCCCACAGCCTCGATACCGGAATTTACGCAGTTGGACAGCGGAAAGTCAATAATACGATATTTTCCGCCAAAGGGCACGGCAGGCTTGGCAAGCTTTTTTGTAAGCACGCCCAAGCGCGAGCCCTGTCCGCCCGCAAGCAGCATGGCCACTACTTCCTGTTTTGGAAACATTTTATTACCTCCGTTTTTTTAAGTCGAGTAAAAGGTTCGGTGACAATTCAAACAACAGTTGCCCGAAAATGCCGACATCAGAAAATCACGTTTTTGGGAAACGTTTGTTTTTTAAATAATAATCTCCAAATGTAGTCTTAAGGCAATACCGCATAATTCTGGTGCGCGGATTGTGTAGTCAGATTTTTCGTCAGAATGTACAAATAATCAGTGTGCATACTGACGTATGGATACTGATTTTTGGGCAGTCTGACGGAAT
>OMZU01000033.1 GCA_900315605.1 uncultured Eubacteriales bacterium
ACCTTATTTCACTTGATTATTTTTTCGAGCAACTACGCGGTTGCTCTTTTTGTCGTGCCTGTTTTCTGATTGTTGATTTTTGTGGAAAACTTTTCGTTTCCCTATTGACTTTTAATAGTTAGTCTTTCATACAATATATTGATTATAGCAGTTTTCTTTGCAGGTTGCAAGCATTTTTTTACTTTTATAATAAATAGCAGTGTTTTGTATAAGTTCAAAATAAAAAAATTCAGGCTGTGGTTGTCATATCCTTGTTGCAAGAGTTTTTACGCAGCTGTTGTAGAACTGAGTAAAGGTTCCCTTGTCAAGCTCGTTTCTTATGACCTCCATTAAATTGTTGTAAAAATAAAGATTATGGAGCACAGCAAGCCTCATTCCCAGCATTTCGCCGCTTTTGAGCAGATGACGAACGTAAGCGCGTGAGAAATTGCGGCAGGTCGGACACTGACAGCCCTCGTCGATCGGTCTGTCGTCAAGCTCATACTTGGCGTTGTTCAGGTTTCTTATACCTTCCCAGGTGAACGCCTGACCGTGCCTTGCATTTCTGCTGGGCATTACGCAGTCAAAAAGGTCGATTCCCCGTGCAACAGACTCAAGAATGTTTGCAGGCGTGCCCACTCCCATAAGATATCTGATTTTGTCTTTTGGCGCGTATGGCTCAACGGTTTCGATGATCTCGTACATCACCTCGGTTGGCTCGCCCACGGCAAGTCCGCCTATCGCATAGCCGTCAAGGTCAAGCCCGGCGATCTCTTTCATGTGGTCGATACGCAGATCCTTGTATGTGCCGCCCTGATTGATACCAAACAGCATTTGCTCCTTGTTCAGCGTATCCTCAAGCTTGTTTAGCCTGTCCATTTCGGCAACGCATCTTTTCAGCCAACGCGTTGTTCTTTGAACGCTTTGCTTTGTATATTCAAGGGGAGAGGGGTTTTCAACACATTCATCAAACGCCATGGCGATCGTAGAACCGAGGTTTGACTGTATCCGCATACTTTCCTCGGGTCCCATAAAAATCTTTCGTCCGTCAATGTGAGAGTTAAAATAAACGCCTTCTTCTTTGATGTTCCTAAGCTTTGCGAGCGAAAAAACCTGAAATCCTCCGCTGTCTGTAAGAATAGGACCGTTCCAGCGTGTGAACCTGTGCAGTCCGCCAAGCTCTCTGACCTTGTCGTCGCCGGGTCTAAGATGCAGGTGATAGGTGTTGCATAGCTGGACCTGACATTTTATATCCTTCAAATCAAGCGCGGAAACCGCACCCTTGATCGCCCCGCAGGTGGCAACGTTCATAAACGCCGGAGTTTGTATAGTGCCGTGCGGCGTAGTAAACTCGCCTCGGCGAGCATTGTTTTCTTGTTTAATAAGCTTAAACATAATTCCTCCAAAGAATTAAGTTGGTTAGAAGCTGATTAGAATAAATCGCTGTGGGTGCCGGTTCTAATCAATTCAAGCACGAGCCTGTCGGCGTATTTTTTATAAATCAAAAGCCAATCGGGTTTTATATGACATTCTCGCATACCTTTATAATTACGTGAATTCTCTAATGCATGGTCTTTGTATTTTGCCGGCAACGTCTGTTCGGCTGCAAGTAAAGAAATAACGGTGGTCAATTCCTGCTCCTTGCAGCCCCGTTTTATTGCTTGCTTATAGTCTTTTTTGAACTGTCCCGTAAATTCAATTTTAAGCATTAAGTGCCTCCATCAAAGCTTCTACGCTGTCAAAAGGACCATATAAATCCTCGCCTTTTTCTGCAACCTCCATTGCTGCAGTTGTCACAGAATTCGGAATTTCGGTTTTTATTTCAAAAGGAATCCTTTGTTCTCTTACCACTGTTTTTGCAAACATATTGAATACCGAGCTGACCGATAAACCGATTTCATTGCAAAATGCGTCAAACGCTTTTTTGGTTGCTTCATCCATTCTGATATTAACATTAGTTTGACCCATAATGATACCACCTTTCAATAATATTATAAGCTAAATAATATTAAATGTCAATGTAAATAGTAGATGTTTTATTTGGCTATATTAGTGTATTTATTTTGTTTCTTAAGCTGAACAAAAAAGGTGCAGAAAAACTCTGCACCGTATTGTGATCCATTATCATTCTGTTCCGATACTATCCCAATCTATTTCATCCGCGTCAAGAAAACCGCTTTTTTCTGCTTTTTCAATTATTGTCGCTTCTTCATCAGTCACCTTTGTGTAATCGGGGTCCCATGCAAGAACGAGCTTTTTAATAAACTCATAGGCAAATATCTGATCAGATTCCGGCAGAATATCCATCAAACGAGCGGCTTCAATTGTAATACCCGACATAATATCATCTCCTACTTGTAGATATCTCCGCGATTTCCAATTTCAATCACAAATATGATCTCAATTGATGACTCGCTTTCATGCTTATAGATTATCCTCCACGTTCCTACTCGGAGTCGTTTTTTGCCATCGCTGTAGCCTTGCATTGGCTTTATATCACCGACAGGAGGGGAATTAGTAAGTCCTTCAATTGCTGTTCGTATTCTTTTCACTGATTTCTTGTCAAGCTTTGATAAGAATTTAATGGCGTCTTTGGAATACTTGATTTTTATTTCATTCATCTTTTTCCTCGCAAAGGCAATTATTATCTTTACATTTATTATAATAAATATATCAAATGATGTCAATGCGTTTCAAAAGAAAACGTTATGTCCATCCAAAGATAAAAGTGCTTTGGGTAGGAAATTTACTGAAAATTGTCAGCATTCAAGTCATACATTAACTTGGAAACAAAGTGAAATCCTCTGCTTAGCCGGAACCGTTTCTGACGTTCTCGGTTTTATATCTGTATGATATATTATTATAATTGAGAGTCAACGATATATTATGAAGTGTATAAGATGAATTGGTATATCCTCTAAATAATCAACATCGCGTCACCAAATGAAAAGAATCTGTATTTTTCTTCTACTGCTGTTTTGTATGCATTCATAATATTGTCATAGCCTGCGAACGCTGATACGAGCATTATCAGTGTGCTTTCGGGAAGATGAAAGTTTGTGATAAGTCCGTCCAGCACCTTGAATTCGTAGCCGGGATAAATAAAAATATCCGTAAAGCCGTCGCAGGGCTTGATTTCTCCGTAAAAGCTCGCAACGCTTTCAAGTGTGCGGCATGAGGTCGTGCCGACCGCGATGACCCTTTTGCCGTTTTGCTTTGTTTGGTTGATAAGCCTTGCTGTTTTCTCGGGGATCTCATAATGCTCGCTGTGCATTTTGTGCTTTGTAACATCATCGACCTTTACCGGCCTAAAGGTTCCGAGTCCAACGTGAAGCGTTACATAGGCGATATTAACTCCCTTTGCCCTGAGCTTTTCCATAAGCTCCTCGGTAAAGTGCAGTCCGGCTGTGGGCGCGGCGGCTGAGCCCAGCTCGTGACTGTATACGGTCTGATAACGTTCCCTGTCCTTCAATTCCTCCGTAATGTATGGCGGCAGCGGCATTTGTCCGATTTTGTCAAGAGCGGCAAAAAAGTTTTCGTTGCAGTCAAAGTCAACTATTCTGTTGCCGTCCTCTGTCACGCCGGCTATTTTGGCTTTCATAATCCCGTCGCCGAAAATGAATTCAGCTCCATCGCGTGCCTTTTTGCCGGGCTTGCAGAGTGTTTCCCAGCGGTTGCCGGTGATTTGCTTGAGCAAAAGAAATTCAACCCTTGCTCCGGTTTCTTTAACGCCGAAGATCCTCGCCGGCAAAACTCTTGAATCATTGCAAACCAAAAGATCGCCTTCGTTAAGATAATCTAAAATATCGTAAAAATGTCTGTGCTCAATTTCTCCGGTTTCTCTGTTCAAAACCATAAGCCTTGAGCTGTCGCGCGGTTCAACAGGCGTTTGCGCTATGAGTTCTTTTGGTAATTCATAATAAAAATCGCTGGTTTTCATTTTATATCCTCACATCTTGTTAAAAACTTATTTTGGTTGAAGCGGAAATTGGTAAAATAATTGACAACAACCGAGTAAAATGGTATTATTAATTAAATAGGGCAGTCGTCGCGGGTGCGTTTTTTAAACTGCTTGATCCCGCCGTTGAACAACGTTATTGTTATTAGTGCAGTTCGTATAGGCGGGCGAGAGCACCGCCGGCACTTTTACTGTACTGTTTCTATAATATAATATTTATTCCGATAAGGCAACTGCTTTTTTAAAATTTGTTTGGAGGAATCACTGTGAAAAAGTACAAGGTAGGTATCATAGGTGCTACCGGAATGGTAGGTCAGCGTTTCGCGCTGCTTTTGGAAAATCATCCCTGGTTTGAGGTAACAGCTCTTGCGGCAAGCTCAAGAAGCGCGGGCAAAACCTACGCAGAGACTGTTGAAGGAAGATGGCATATGACTGCCGCTCTGCCTGAAAAATACAAGGATATGGTTATTCTTGATGCGGAAAACGTTGAAGAAGTCGCTTCAAAGGTGGATTTCTGCTTCTGCGCAGTCAATATGAAAAAGGACGAAATCAAGGCACTTGAAGAAAAATATGCAAAGGCAGAGTGCCCGATCGTTTCAAACAATTCCGCTCACCGCTTTACTCCCGACGTGCCAATGGTGATTCCGGAAATCAATGCGGATCATATAAAAATAATCGACGAGCAAAGAAAACGCCTTGGCACAAAGAAGGGCTTTGTTGCAGTCAAGTCAAATTGTTCGCTGCAAAGCTACGTTCCGGCGATCCATCCGCTCAAGGAGCTTGGCGTTGACAAGGTGCTCGCCTGCACATATCAAGCGATCTCAGGCGCAGGCAAAACCTTTAAGACTTGGCCCGAAATGATAGATAACGTAATCCCGTATATCGGCGGCGAGGAAGAAAAATCCGAAAAAGAACCGCTCAAGATCTGGGGTAAGATCGAAGGCAGCGAGATCGTGAACACAGACGACATCTCGATCACCTCGCAGTGCATCCGCGTTCCTGTTTCCGACGGACACACCGCTGCAGTGTTTATGTCGTTCAAGGACGGCGTTGAAAAGCCGTCGGTTGAAAAAATAATCGAGATCTGGAACAACTACAGCGGCAGAGCACAGGAGCTTGAGCTTCCCAGTGCGCCAAAGAAATTCCTGCACTATTTTACAGAGCCGGATCGTCCTCAGATCAAGACTGAGAGAAATCTTGAAAACGGCATGGCTGTTTCCGTGGGCAGGCTCAGAGAAGACACTCAATACGACTACAAGTTTGTTTGCATGTCTCACAACACGCTCAGAGGAGCCGCAGGCGGCGCGGTGCTTCTTGCCGAGCTGCTTTGCGCAGAGGGATATATCGAAGCAGAATAATGCTTTTTGAATACTAAGAGATCAACGGAGGTATATTATGGCAAATCATATTTTTACCGGTTCGGGCGTCGCGCTCATTACGCCGATGCTGTCTGACGGAAAAGTTAATTACGACGTTATGGAACAGCTCTTGGAGTTCCACGTTGCCAACGGAACAGACGCTATTATCGCCTGCGGAACAACAGGAGAGGCGGCAACGCTTTCCGAGCAGGAGCACTGCGAGGTGCTTTCGTTTGTTTCCGAAAAAATCAACGGCAGGATCCCGGTTATCGCCGGAACAGGCAGCAACGATACTTCCACTGCCGTTATGCTTTCAAAGGAAGCTCAAAAAACAGGAGCAGACGCGCTTTTGTGCGTAACTCCTTACTATAACAAGACCTCTCAGGCAGGTCTTATAAGACATTTTAATGTGATCGCCGACGCGGTCGATTTGCCGGTCATCCTTTATAATGTTCCTTCAAGAACAGGCTGCAATATCCAGCCAAAGACCTATCAGGAGCTTTGCAAGCACCCGAATATCGTTGCAGCCAAGGAAGCAAGCGGAGATATCTCTCAGGTAGCTCTCATTCGTTCTCTCTGCGGCGACGAGCTTGATATTTATTCCGGAAACGACGACCAGACTGTTCCGTTCATGTCGCTCGGCGCACTCGGCGTTATTTCGGTTTTTGCAAATATTTGTCCTGCCGAAATGCACAAGATTTGCCAGCTCTGCCTTGAAAATGATTTTGCCGAGGCTCAAAAGCTGCACTTCCACTATCTTGAGCTCATGAATATAATGTTCAACGACGTGAATCCGATCCCGGTTAAGACTGCAATGAACCTTTACGGCTTCGACGCCGGCGAATGCAGGCTTCCGCTTGTTCCTATGAGCGTTGCAGGATATCATGATCTAAAGGATTGTCTTTCAAAGTACGACTTGCTCAACAAGGTTTGATAAAGCCTTGCGCGACTTGTGATTCTAAATGATCCGACGTTAAAAGAGGTAATGGAATGGTAAATGTAGGAATTGTTGGCTGCAACGGCAAAATGGGCGGATTTGTAGCTGCGGCAGTTGAAGAGAACAATAATTGCCAAGCAATGTTCGGAGTTGACGCTTTTGGCGAAAGAGGGTATGATTTTCCTGTTTTCAAAAGCTTTGACGAGGTTGAGCTTGTGCCCGATGTAATAATCGACTTTTCAAACCCTGCCGTGCTTGACGATATGCTTGGCTTTGCCACAAAAAATTCTGTTCCCTGTGTGATATGCACAACAGGATATTCGCAGGAGCAGATTGATAAAATAAAAGAAGCTTCAAAGAAAATCGCAATTTTCTATTCAGGAAATATGTCGCTCGGAATAAATCTGCTTATTGAGCTTTCAAAACAGGCTGCAAGGGTGCTCGGAGACGGCTTTGATATCGAAATCGTAGAAAAGCACCATAACCAAAAAATCGACGCTCCAAGCGGAACCGCGCTCATGCTTGCGGACGGGATCTCACAAACTCTCAGCGAGGAGCCCCAGTATGTGTATGACAGACACGCATACCGCAAAAAGCGTTCCAAAAATGAGATCGGTATCCACGCTGTTCGCGGCGGCACGATAGTTGGCGAGCACGAGGTTATTTTTGCAGGTCATGACGAGGTCGTGACCCTCACACATCAGGCTCAGTCCAAGGAGGTTTTTGCTGTCGGCGCGGTAAACGCTGCGGTTTTCCTTGCAAAGCAAAAGAACGGAATGTTTAATATGGGCGATATGCTCGCAGATAAATTTCAATAATTTTCGGTTACACCCTTTTTATTTATGCTATTTATAAACGCTCCTGAAAAAATCAGGAGCGTTTTATTCTAATATCAGGAGTGATTATGATGAAAAAGAAAACAATTTTATGGACATTAATGACGATAATCCTTGCTTCTGCTGTGGGAACCGGTTGCTTTTTTGCAGGACGTGCCACAGCAGACAGCGATCATAAAGCTCAGCTTGATTATAATATCAAGCTCAATCGCAGCGATTTGGACGGGCTGGGCGAAATTGACGGTGAAATCTATGTGACCGGACACAAGAGCCCCGACACCGATACAGTTGGAAGCTCAATAGCTTATGCTGCATTGCTCAAGCAGCTTGGCTATGACGCCAAGCCTGTTGTTCTCGGTTCGGTCAACCGAGAGACAGCTTACGTACTTGAACAAGTCGGTCTGGAAACTCCTGAGCTGCTTGAGGACGCTTCCGGTTGTAATCTGGTCCTTGTTGACCATAGTGACTACTCCCAGTCTGCAAGCGGCTTAAATGACGCAAATGTTATAAGTATAATCGATCATCACAACGATGGTTCCGTTATTACCGGAAATCAGCTCATTTATGATGCAAGACCGCTTGGCTCGACTGCAACGATTATCTGGCTGCGTTACTGCAATTACGGCTTGACGCCTGATAAGCAGACTGCCGGCGCAATGGCAGGTGCTATTCTTTCCGACACAGATAATTTAAAATCTGCTTCCACAACATTTGCAGATCGCGAGGCATTGAAGGAGCTGAGTGCTTTGGCTGACATCAACGATATAGGGGGCTTTTATAATAAAATGTACAAAGCTTCAATATCCTACGAAGGAATGTCAGATGAAGAAATCTTTCTCAGCGATTATAAAGAGTATGAAAGCGGCGGTAAAAAATACTCTATAGGCTGTATCAACGCCTATGACGAAGCAGACGCGAAGGATTTTGTAAAACGAATGAAAAACAATATTTCTTCTTATGTTGAAAAGAACGGAATGGATATGGGCTTTGCTCAAATCAGTATCTATCATGACGATATTTCAGTTACATATATAGTGCCTTCTGACGAAGTTGCGTCAGAGATTATTCAAACTGCTTTCGGTGACAGAGCAGAATTTGACGGAGAATCCTACAGGCTTGAGCCCGGAATCTCACGAAAAAAGGATTTGGTTCCTGCGATCACCGGTATTTTGGAAGGCAGTCCAAAGGAATAATAACATAATAAAAGACGGGTGTTTTTATGCCCGTCTTTTGTTATATAAAATTATTTTTTTTAAATAAGATTTATAAAGCTACAAGCTTACATTAATGAGCAGAGCAATTAAAATCCAAGAGTTTTCTTAGCGGATTCAACAAGTCGGTTGCAGATCTCTACTGCGTCATCATGAGATTTTCCCACAGCCGTGATATACAGCTTTATCTTAGGCTCGGTTCCGCTCGGACGAATAATAACACAGTTGTCGCCCTCAAGATTAAGAGAGATAACGTTTGAGGTCGGAAGGTGGATATCAACATTATCGTCGCCCACCAAATCAAATTCTTTTTTGAGCTGATAGTCGCAAACTCTGATAACCTTGTATTCGTCGATTTTTTCGGGAATATTGTTACGGATATTTGCCATGATATCAGCCATCTTCTGCATTCCGGCAGCACCCTCAAACTCAAAGGAGTAGGTTTGGTTGATATAATATCCAAACTCGTTATAAAGCTCGTCAATAACACGGGCAAGAGACTTTCCTTGCTTTTTGTAGTATGCAGCCATTTCGCAAACAAGCATAGAAGCAACAACAGCGTCCTTGTCTCTTACATAGGTTCCCGAAAGATATCCGTAGCTTTCTTCAAAGCCGAAAAGATAACGATCCTCT
Source organism: uncultured Eubacteriales bacterium (assembly GCA_900315605.1). Classification (GTDB taxonomy): domain Bacteria; phylum Bacillota; class Clostridia; order Oscillospirales; family Acutalibacteraceae; genus Ruminococcoides. Next base: position 8,913 of record OMZU01000033.1, read on the forward strand.
TCGTTGTTCTTTTCAAGATTAAGAATGATCTCACCAATGTATTTAAAGCCTGTGAGCACATTTTTAAGCTCGCAGCCGTATTTATCGCAGAGCTTGTTGATAAGCTTTGTTGTTACGATTGTTTTTACAACAACAGGATGCTCGGGAAGAGTTCCCTGCTCCTTTTTGCAGGAGAGGATGTAGTTTGTGAGCATAACTCCGTTTTCATTTCCCGAAATCAGTCTGTAGCTGCCGTCGGAATCCTTTACCGCAATACCAACTCTGTCAGCGTCGGGGTCGGTTGCAAGAAGAAGATCAGGCTGCTCCTTTTCACAAAGCTCAAGACCCTTTTGCAGAGCCTCGCGGATCTCGGGGTTAGGGTAGGGGCAGGTGGTAAAGTTTCCGTCGGGAAGCTCCTGCTCCTTTACGATAATCACTTTTTCAACGCCGATTTTGTCAAGAACTTTTCTTACAAGCTTGTTGCCTGTGCCGTTGAGCGGAGTATAAACCACCTTGAGGTCTGCGCCCTTGCACACACCGGGATTGATCTGCTGCTCAAGTACCTTTTCAAGATATGAATCATATACCGAATCGTCAACATATTCGATCATGCCTGACTTTACAGCCTCGTCAAAATCGGTGATTTTAACGTCGCTGAACATATCAAGCTTGCAGATTTCGTCATATACGGCTGTTGCTGCTGCGTCGGTCATCTGGCAGCCGTCCTCGCCGTAAGCCTTGTAGCCGTTATATTTTGCAGGATTGTGACTTGCGGTAACCATGATGCCTGCCTGACACTTAAAGTATCTTACCAGATAAGAAAGCACGGGCGTTGGCTGAAGCTCGCTTGTTATGTAAACCTTGATTCCGTTTGCAGCAAGCACCCTTGCGGCTTCGATCATAAACAGATCCGCCTTGATCCTGCTGTCGTGAGAAATAGCAACAGAGCCGCTGCCGTACTTGTTTAGAACATAATTTGCAAGTCCCTGAGTTGCCTGACGAACCACATAGATGTTCATTCTGTTGGTTCCTGCGCCGATAACGCCTCTCAAACCGGCTGTGCCGAATGTCAGCGAGGTATAGAAGCGATCGTGGATCTCTTCCTCGTTATTTTTGATATCGCAAAGCTCTTTAACAATATCCTTATCCTCGGTCGCGTTTTCGCACCATGACTCATACAACTTCACTATATCCATAAAAGATTTACCCCCGGAAGTATTATTAGGTTATTTTTCACAAAAAATGGCATACAAATTCGTTATTTTGACCATTACACATTCACTATATCACAAATTCATCAAAAAAACAAGTCAAAATTACGCATTTTAAAAGAAATATTTTCACCTGTTTTTTATCAGGTTTTATACATTTTACCGATAATTTTTTAAGGGCACCTCTAAAAATTCACTGTTGTTCAAAGGTGCGGATATTTTATAGGGCACCTCTAAAAATCTACTGTTGTTCAGAGGTGCGGATATTTTATAGTAGATTTTTGTCAAAACGACGAAGTTATACTGACGTATAATGAGGAGTTTTGGCGAAAAGATGCTGTGAAAGATGTGTGACTATGGGCAGCAATAGATTTTTAGAGGTGCCCTATAGTAGATTTTTGTCAAAACGACGATGTCATACTGACGTATAACGAGGAGTTTTGGCAGAAATATCCTGTGAAAGATTTGTGACTATGGGCAGCTATGAATTTTTAGAGGTGCCCTTAAGGTGTCCTTAATGTAAAGTAATTCGGCGCCGAAAGCAGACGACGCCGAATCTTTATGTATGTCTTAGTTCACAGACGGATTTTCCAAAATAAATCCGTTTGGAGTTTCCTGCAACGTCAAGCCGTAGCTTGCAACACCGCTGTTCAAATTGGTGAAATCCCACTTTGAATTTTTGGGGATATAAATGTATTTCGGTGCGTGGTCGGGATTAACGTTTGAGTAGGTTTTGAGCCTTTCGATATTCTGAGGCTGATCCTCTGAGATCCACGCCGAAAAGGTTCCGTAAGGCTTGCTGAGCGCGAGATAGATCCAAGTTTTGTTGGAAAGCACCAAAACTCTGCTGTCGGGTCTGTTTTTCAGATCCTGTATATCTCTGTAAATATTTGCGTATTCCGTTGCGGTGCCCTGATTTGTATAGATTCCCTTTGCCGGACCTTGTGTGATTTGGGTTGTGAGTGTTGAAGGCTCGCCTTCCCAGAATACATGATAAAGCTTGACGCTGACCTGGAACGCGCCCTGAAGGAAGATCATAAACGCTGCAAGTCCAAAGCTTACGCGCTTGATGACCGCGGCGTATTCAATGTTGTCCGGAGAAGCCTGCATTTCTTTTATCAACGCTCCCAGGAAGATGTAGCTTGCAATATTTGTTGCCGCCGAAGCCATTGATATAACATAGAAGCCCTGATTTGACGAGCAGTGTATACAAAATGCATAAAGCAGTCCGAAAACAAACAGACCGGCAAACATGCTCTTTGGCTTGTTTTCGAGCAGTACATAAGAGGTGATTCCAACAAAGATAAGCGGGAACATGATAGCGTTGTAGTAGCTGCCGATCAAGGTCGGAAGCATCATTACATAGCAGAAGCCGACAACTCCAACGGTAATGATAAGATAAACCGAGCGGTGAAGCTTTCTTTTTTTGTCTATAGCCATCACGAATGCCATTACGAGATAAGCATAAACCGCCATCTTGAAGTTTGCGTGATAGTTGAAAATCGAGCTAAAGAAGCTGTTGAACTTGTAGGCAAAGGTCAGCGACGGATGCTCGGGGTCGCTCATAAGATAAGGAAGGTTCTTTATGATTTCGCTGATGCTGACTCTGGGCAGTGCAAAAATCAGGAATACCGCTGCCATTGCGCAAACGCCTACGGTGAACCAAAGGAAGGTTTTTGGCGCGAACATCGAGCTTTTGAGCACGAACGAGGTGTTTCTCTTTTTGATAATGATATGAACCAAAACGCAAAGCGCGAACAGCAAATAAACTGCCGCAAGATACGGACTGCAAAGCACCGCTGCCGCAAAGGTCACGCCGCTGAGGATTATCGGCAGCTTTTTGTTGTGGCTGATAGTGCTCATTACCACACCCGTCAGCGCGACAAAATCAAGTCCCATGCTGTCGTAGTTCATTGCCATGATGTTATACGGAACATACAGGAAGAACAGCGCGCAGGCAAAAACGGAGATGCAGCCATATTTTTTAAGACGGAGATACATCATTATGCTTACTGCTGCATGGAAGATCACATAAACGATCCTTGCGGCAAAAATAATACCGTCCGTCGAGCCGAAAATGGTTGTGTAAAGCCAAACAAAGGGCATGAGCAAAAAGCCGGAAAGCTGCGAAAGATGCCATTCGTCAGCGATCGGAGCGTCGCCCATAAGAAAACGCTGCGGAATGGTGAGGTAAAACGCCTCGTCGTTGCCGCCAAAGCCGAAGTTGAGCTTCCAAATCGAGAAAATCAGTCCGCCGCCCAAAAGACAAATAAACAAAAATGTCTGCCATTTTTTCTTATCGGGGCGTTCGCGCTGAGCCTTGATAAATTCAACCAGCTTTTGGAAGCCGTAAATAATATATTTTGCAATAATATTGATTATAAGCGACGATATCGCGGCACAAATAAAGCAAAGCGGAACCGTAACAAAGTAGTACGGAAGCCTGTCGGTCATAACAGGAACAGCCTTGTTGAGTTCGGCATAGATCATCTCGTCAAATATATAGGAGAGAAGATATATTCCGAGCGCGAGGTCGGAAAGCTTCCACAATACAAACTTTGCACCGTTATTAAGATTTTGCGTTTTGATCCTCGTCAGGAGCGTAAAGATCAAAACAGTGAGCACATAAGGCTCAAAGCCCGACCAGTATACATATGTGCCGGATTTGAAGCCGACATTGTAGCTTCTGAATATATTAAAGCATGTGAACAGGAAAAGCGAAACAGCAAGCAGCGCGAGCATTGACTTTGTTTTCAGCTTTATTCCGTACTCTCTGACATAACAGCCCGTGAAATAGAAGGTTATGGGATAAATGCCTGTCCACCACGCCGGACACAGCTTGGCAAATTCATCCGAGGAGGTCGGAGTGCCCCACCACTCAAGGCTCTCAAAATTATAGATGTTGAGCAGGGTAGGGATAACAGTAAGGAAAATCATCGTCCAAATGAGCACGAGCTTGCGGTTTCTGGTTTCAAGCTTGTGATAGGCGAGATTAAGGAACGGAGCGATCAAGAAAAGACCTATATACATCTCAATATACCACGAATAGTTTGCTCCGGTAAAGTCGAGGGTATCAAAGATAAAGTCCTGCCAGCGGTAAACCTCGTGGTTATGCACAGCCTTGTAAACCATACAGACTATAGTTATTAGCACAAAGACGACAAGCGTTTTAGCAATTCCTTTGTAATAAGACTTGCTAAGCTTTTTGTGACTCATAAGGTATCCCGTAAGCATCATGAACATGGGCACGCAAATTGAGAACAGGGTTCTCATTCCGGTCATGATATACATAGGCCAGTTGTTTACGGGTTGAGAATAAAAGCCGTTGTGTAAAAAGAAATGAACGGACAAAACCGTGAATACCGCAACAATTCTGACAATGTCAAGCGAGCTGTCGCGTTTTTGAAGCTTTTCTGTATTCATATCCTTTCTCCTTTTCTTTTTTTAATATTTAATATCATTTTAACACAATAACGTGAATATTACAATGATTAATCGAAATTAAAATAAAATATTTGCGCTTATTTGGCATAAAAATACAAAAACAGCGTCCAAAACAGGACGCTGTTGAAAATCGTATAAACGCGAGGTATCAGTCCTCAAGGAAGGTTTCGACAATAAACCTCGGTCTGCGCTTTGTTTCAAGATAAATCTTTCCGATATATTCGCCGATGATTCCGATTGCAAGGATTTGAAGTCCGCCGATCGCCCAAATCGAGCAAAGTATGCTTGACCAGCCGGGTCTTGCAAAGCCTGCGCAGAAGCTGATGATCGAGTAGATTATCATAATTATGCTAACGGCAAAAACGATCGCGCCCAGCCAGGTGATCATTCTGATCGGCTGGATACTCATTGAGGTTATGCCCTCCCAGGCAAGCGCGAGCATCTTTTTGAGCGGATATTTGCTTTCGCCTGCAAGTCTCTCAAAGCGTTCGTAGGTGACAATATCAGACTTGTAGCCGATAAGCGGAACCATGCCGCGAAGAAAGATGTTGGTTTCTTTGTATTCCGAAAACGCCTCCAAAGCCCTTCTGCTCATAAGTCTGAAATCTGCGTGGTTAAAAATAACCTTTGCGCCCATTTTGTTGAGGATCTTGTAAAAGCCTTCGGCAGTAAAACGCTTGAAAAAGGTGTCGGTGGCGCGCTTTGAACGAACGCCGTAAACAACGTCGCAGCCTTCCTCGTATTTTGCAACCATTTCGTCAAAGGCGTTGATATCGTCCTGCAAATCGGCGTCGATCGAAATAACGGCGTCGGCTTTGTCCTTTAGAGTGATAAGTCCGCAGAGCAGGGCGTTTTGGTGACCTCTGTTTCTGCTGAGCTTGATTCCCTGAAAGACTTTGTTTTCGTTGTGAAGCTCCTCGATAATGCTCCAGGTTTTGTCCTTTGAGCCGTCGTCGATAAATACGATTTTGCTGTCATCAGTGATTTTGCCCTCTGACATCATGGCTGTGTATTTATTCAAAAGCTTTTGAGCACTGTCTCTGAGCACTTCTTCTTCGTTATAGCAGGGAATAGCAAGATATAATTTTGTCATAATGTACATCCTTTGGAGTATATTTATGCAATACCGCATCACTCGTGTTTGCGGATCGCGTAATAATTCTCGTCAAATCCTAAAAAACGATGCCGGGCTGACGCCGGAGCAAGATTTTTGAGCAAAATGACGAAATAAAATCAACAAAGGCTTGCGCCGCAAATCGTGCGGTGTTGTCCTTTTACTTAATAATAATACGGTTTTAATTTCTTGTCAAGTTTTGTTTGGCAAAGAAAGGTCATAAACTGAGTTTATATCGCTTCTGTAAGCAAAAGAATAACAAAAGAAAAAGAATTATCGTGCGATTTTCGGAAAAAATGCTGTAAAAATTTCGAGCTTATGTTCATAAAGTGGATTACAGACGTTCCCTTTAGCAAAAATTATGAAAAATTCCGAAAACCCCTTGTAAAGAAGCGTTGTTTGTATTATAATTAAGATAAATAAATATCGAAATAAATCCCTATGGAGGTTAAATAATATGACAGAAAAATCAATTGCCGTATTGACCAGCGGCGGCGATGCGCCGGGAATGAACGCGGCTGTAAGAGCTGTTGTTCGTGCCGGAATCAATTTGGGTATGAAGGTTTACGGAGTTTACCGTGGCTACAACGGTTTGCTTAACGGCGATTTGGAGGAAATGAACCTCAGAAGCGTTTCGGAAATCATCGGCAACGGCGGAACCATGCTTTATACCGCAAGAAGCGAAGAGTTCAAAAAACCCGAAAATCAAAAAAAGGCGGCTGATTTCTGTCGCAGCAAGGGAATCAGCGGCGTTGTTGTAATCGGCGGCGACGGTTCTTTCAGGGGTGCGCGCGCGCTTACCAACGCCGGCATCAACTGTATCGGTGTTCCGGGAACGATCGATAATGACATTGCCTGCTCGGAATACACCGTAGGCTTTGATACCGCTATGAATACGGCGATCCAGATGGTTGACCGAATCAGAGATACCGCCCAGTCTCACGACAGATGCTCGATCGTTGAGGTCATGGGCAGACACTGCGGAGATATAGCACTTCAAACCGGTATTGCAACCGGCGCGACTGCTATTCTTGTGCCTGAGATCGAGTTCAATATCGAACGCGACGTTATAACAAGGATCGTAAACACACAAAAGACAGGCAAGAAGCACTTTATCATCGTTGTTGCCGAGGGCGTCGGCGGAGTGGACGATCTTGCAAAATATATCGAACACAGGCTCGGGATCGAAGCCAGAGCCACGGTTCTCGGTCATGTACAGAGAGGCGGCTCTCCTACTCTGCGCGACAGGGTCGTTGCAAGTGAAATGGGCTACAGAGCCGTTAAGCTTCTCAGCCAGGATACAGGCAACCGCGTTGTTGTAATGCGCGACGGAAAAATCACCGATCTTGATATCACAACCGCCCTTGATATGGAGCGTGTGTTTGATGAAGAGCTCTACAAGATCGCCATGACGATTTCAATTTAATGAGAGTCTCTGTATAGATTAATCAAATTTGAATTTCGGGGCGGACGATGTTCGCCCCTGACTTTTAAAATATCGGTTATTCAAAAACTGATTACCATAAAATTATCCCATGGATATATTTCTCGAAAGGAATTATTAATATGATTTCCGATTCAAAAAAGCTTACTGACGGTATTGTTATCTATTCCGCTTTGTTTTCCGAATTTGAACCTCTTGATTTTAAAAACGACGCGCTGGCAGGCATAAGAGCCAATTACTTTAACTCCGGCCGCGTACCGCAAAAAGACAAAATGGAAATAAACGGCGGAGATTCTGTTTACTTTGGTTTATCATATCAGCTTGCTTCGGGCAAGCCGATTTCATGGAAGATGAACCGTAACGGCCGTCCGTATCAAACCGCAAAAAAAATGAAGGGCGGAGCATATTGCGTCAGCACCTATTCTGAGCTGGGCGCAGTTATAAAGCGTCAGTTTTTTAACGAGAATCACGAATGGGTAAAAACCGAGTTTTATGACGGTACAAAAAAAGCCGCGCTAAAGGCGACTGCGACTCCAAAAATGGTCGAAGAAATTTTTGCAATCGAATATGAAACTATAGGCTTAGGCGACAGTTTTCAATCGCGTTTGTTGTTTCCGTCAACTGTTCCAACAGATTCCTGCTCTGCACTTGTATATTCAAATTTGGGTATGATATGGTTTGATTACAAATTTAAGCCCGAGGATTTGCAGCTTCAGGAAGAAGCCGTTCCGACTGTACAAAAAAAGGGATTTGGACTCAGCACAACGAGCTTTTTGTATTTGTCGGGAAAGCCTGCGGAAATTGACCTCAAAAACGCGCCTTATTTTTCCGAAGAAGAAAATTCAGCCGCTGCGGAAGAAAAGTCTGCAAATACGGAAGAAAAACCGTATTCTGCTTATGACAAGATCGAGAGCATCATTTTAGAGGCTCAGAAAATCAATAAAAATGTTTTGGGTGAAGAAAAGCCTTCCGTTCCAACAACGGAAAAAGCAACAGCAACGGAAAAACCGGATAGCTCCGAAGCGACGAAAAATAATTCTAATATCGAAATAAACAAACCGGAATTGGCGGTAGAACCTGAGAATAATTCCGAAAACGAAATAAAGGAACCCGAGCCGGTTGCAGAACCCGAGAATAATTCCGAAAACGAAATAAAAGAGCCGGAGCCGGTAGCGAAACCTGAGAATAATTCTGAAAACGAAATAAAGGAACCCGAGCCGGTTGCAGAACCCGAGAATAATTCCGAAAACGAAATAAAAGAAGCTGAGCTGGTTGCGGAACCTGAGAATAATTCCGAAAACGAATTAAAAGAACCTGAGCCGGTAGCAGAACCCGAGAATAATTCTGAAAACGAAATAAAAGAGCCGGAGCCGGTTGCAGAACCGGAAAATAATTCTGAAAACGAAATAAAAGAACCTGAGCCGGTTGCAGAACCCGAGAATAATTCTGAAAACGAAATAAAAGAACCCGAGCCGGTTGCAGAACCGGAAAATAATTCTGAAAACGAAATAAAAGAACCTGAGCCGGTTGCAGAACCCGAGAATAATTCCGAAAACGAAATAAAAGAACCCGAGACGGCAGCAGAACCTGAAAATAATTCTGATGAAGAAAAATCCGAACCAGCCGATCATTCAAATCAAGCTGACAAAACTGATGATCCTTCCGCAGAACCCATAATTGTTCCTGCCGAAGAACCTGCTCGCGACCTTGCGCTTGAAACAAGCTCAGGGATTTATTCCTACTACGGAGAGCTTGACGAAAACAATCTGCGATCCGGCAGGGGCAGAACTGCTACTCCTGACGGCTTGACCTCTTATGACGGCGAATACGTTGCCGGAAAACGCCATGGCTTTGGCGTATGCTACTACAAAGAAGGCAAAATAAACTATTCAGGCAACTGGAACGAGGGAGTAAGACAGGGAAGCGGAGTTGGCTATCGTCTCAGCGACGGCACAATGCACGCCGGTGGTTGGAAGGACAACGCGCCTGAGGGCTATGGCGCAAGGTTTGACAAAAACGGAAACCTTATTGACGTTTCAATGTACAAAAACGGCGTTCGCGACGGCAAAAGCGTTTTCTTTGACGAAAAAGGAAACGTATTGATAAGCGTATGGAAGAAGGGTGAGCTTGTTTCTCAAAAGCTCATAACGGATGAAGGAGAATAGTTTGGAACAATTCACGCAACAGCTAAATGACTTTTTGTTAAAGCTTTCAAACAAGCTGCTTTTAGTTGTAATTATTCTTGCCGTTGGCTTTTTATTTGTAAAAATCACAACAAAAGCTGTAAAAAAGCTGCTCCAAAAATCAGAACGGATCGATCATACCACAAAGACCTTCATTGTTTCTGTGGTAAGGGTCACGCTATACTTTATTCTTGCCGTGACAATGCTTGCCACAGTCGGAATAAATGTGACCTCAATTTTTACCGCGCTTGGTGCTGCCATAATTACGGCAGGCTTTGCGATTCAAGACACCCTTGCAAATTTTATCAGCGGCTTGATTATCCTGGTCACAAGACCGTTTTGTGCCGGGGATATGATAGAATTTCAGGACGAGATCGGCAAGGTGCAGTCTATCAACGTATTTTATACGACTCTTTATTCTCTTGAGGACAGGATCGTAAAAATCCCTAATTCCTCACTCACCAAGAACAACGTAACAAATCGTGTTGTTGACGGCAAGCTGAGAATGTTTTTGCGCTACAACGCTTCGTATGATGACGACATTGATTTGGTGAAAAACGTTATTCAAAAGCAGATGGAAAGCTGTGACAAGATCCTTTCCGATCCTGCGCCGGCGGTTTGCCTGAGCAAGCATCTTGATAACGGCGTTGAGTATCTTGCAAAATTCTGGATCGAGCCGGATGATTATTTTACCGTATATTATTTTATGCAGGAGAACGTAAAGAGGGGCTTTGACGAAAACGGTATCACGATACCATATCCTCATATCGTCGTAAAAAAATAGCGTACGGATTTTATCATGATCTGATTTATATTCGCGCTATGAACATTTATTAATCAAAAAACATAATTTTCAACTTTATGCTAATAATAAAGGCGTCGCTCAGCGACGCCATATTTTTTTGTAAGGATTGAATCAAATGAAAAGAATGATCGCATTTATGTTATCCGCAGCGGCAATTTGTTCCGTGCTGACGGGCTGCGGCGAGGCTGCAAAGGACGCCGGCTCGGCTGCAGGGCAAATGATGACCGACGCTGTAAACGGAGCAGGAAAGGTTGTCAGCGACGCAGGCAAGGGAGCCTCCGACATGATGGACAACACCATGCAGAGCACAGTTGCCGCTGACAGCACAATGAATACCGACAGCACCGACAACACAAACAACGGCGATGTCAGCGACGGCGACGGAATGATCGGCAACGAACAAGATTCAGACGACAACGCTGAAAACGATTTCGAGAGCAACACCGACGACGCCGTAGCAGATGAGGACAACACCGACGCGGCAGACGCTGTGTTGTAATACAAATCAGCAAGCAGTAATTTGTAAAGCTGCATATTTGTAAAGCGCGCTCACCTTGTTTGTGTGCGCGTTTTTAATTGCTTGATCCCGCCATTGAACTCGTATATTGAATCAGCGCAGCTTGGATAGGCGGGAGAAAAAATCATACTGCTTTTTCAAGCTCATGCTTTAGCTGCCTTATTATTTTCTTTTCAAGGCGCGAGATATATGACTGTGATATCCCCAGCTCGTCTGCGACCTGCTTTTGGGTGTGCTCTTTTTTCTCGTTAAGACCGAACCGCAGCTCCATTATCAGACGTTCTCTTTCGTTCAGCTTTGAAACCGCGTTTAGAACAAGCTGCCTTTCCAGCTCATTTTCGAGGTCGTTGTTCACAACGTCCGGTTCGCTGCCCAAAATATCGCAAAGCAAAAGCTCGTTTCCGTCCCAGTCGGTGTTCAGCGGCTCGTCAATCGAAATCTCGTTTTTTAGCTGAGAGGATTTTCTGAGAAACATCAAAATTTCGTTTTCAATACACCTGGAGGCATATGTTGCCAGCTTGATGTTTTTCTCGGGTGAAAATGTGTTTACTGCTTTGATAAGTCCGATCGTGCCGATAGATATCAAATCCTCAGCTCCTGCGCTCGGTGATTCAAATTTTTTTGCAATGTATACCACAAGCCGCAGATTATGGACGATCAACAGCTCACGCGCGCTTTGATCGCCGCTTGAAATTCTTTCCATGATTTTTTGCTCCTCCTCACGGCTGAGCGGAGGAGGCAGGGTTTCGCTTCCGTTTATGTAAAAAACACTTCCGCACGGAAACAAAAACAAATTGATTTTTCTAATAAGCTTGATAATCATAATTTAGCCTCTGATCTGGATTTTTTTGTTTGAACCGATATTATCTCATAGGGAACAAGAGCATTGGTTTCGCCTTTAAGAATGTTTTTTCCATATCCGACATATACTTCTGAATCTGCTTTAACACCGTCAATTTTTAGCAAATCCGGTTTAAAACCTTTTAGTATCCCGTTGCCGCCAAGACTTTCAAACGGAATGATCCTGAAATTGCTTTCGGGCGGAACGTAGCCGTCAAGCAGCTTTTCATCGGCTATTATCACCAAATCTCCCGAAAACGGTTCCCTTACGGTGCAGCCGGTGTCGATCGCGGCGCAGAAGGTGAAAAACCTGTCGCCTGCACGCAATTCAACGCTGCACGTTCTTTTGGCAGCTTCGTCAAAGGTAAGGCGGCGGATAAGCTTGAAAAAATAATATGAGATAAGCGTGAGTATAATCAGCAAAATCGGGGAAATATTAAAGTATATAACATCGTTGAGAACATCTGCTCCCGTTGGGCGAAAAACGCTGCATACAAACATTATAATTCCGCAAAAGCAAAATGATACTGTGAAATATAAACCGACTCGTTTAAAATAAACCATCGGGCTTGCCCTGCCAAAGCTTATCAGCACTATAATGGCAGCCGAAAGAAGGTCAATAGGAAGGTTCACGATTGCAGGCAGGGCAGGGAGCAGGGCAACAAGGCTGACAAAACCGCCGAAAACTGCACCGAGAATCAGCCTGACCGGCTTGCCTCTGATATGCAGTATTCTTTTTGTGCCCAGCAGCATAAAATAATCAATGATTATGTTCACGGTTATCAACACATCGACATATAATGTATTCAAAAAACTCACGCCCTCAACCTTTAACTGATATTATTATCGCACAAGGTTCTTGTAATAAATGTCAAATCCTGTTTTTAGAAAAAATAATGGGAGCCCCTGCTTATATGATTATAAGCAGAAAGGTCTCCTGAAAAAATCTGTGGAGGTAATAAGATGCTCGCCGGAATAATCATAGGAACATTTATAGGCTCGTTTTTGGGTGTAACGATGATGTGTATGCTTTTTGTGAGCAAAGACCGGTAATACTAAACTCAAATAAAAAATAGACAATCTTTGCGGTCTATTTTCCGCAATACTTCGTTGTCGTCCTTGCAAGGCGACAGCCTTGCGGCGTCCTTC